>JAJZGE010000069.1 GCA_021798675.1 Pseudomonadota bacterium
GATCTCGCCGCCTGCGCGGTGTCGGACGCGCAGCGCAGAAACGCGATCAGCGCGGCGGTGCCGGGATCCGGCAGGCCGGCCTCGGGCAGCACCGCGCGCAGGCGTGCGGTGGCCTGCGGCCAGCGGCTGCGCACCTCGCCGATGGCATGGGCGAGACGGCCCTGCAGTCGCCACGGCAGCGGCGCGCCTTCCGCGAGCGGTGTGCGTGCGGCGAGCAGCGCGCGCAACGCGTCGCGGTGCTGCGGCGCGCAGCGCACGCGGCCCTGCGTGGCCTGTTCCAGCGCGTCGGGATCGATGCCGGCCAGCGCCTCGAGGATAAAGGCCTGCGTGCGCTGCACGATCGGCTGGGCTTCCTGCAGCGTGCGCCGCGCCCGCGCGATCGCTTCGCGATCGGGCGGCGTGCGAAAGAGTTTGCGAAGGGCTTGCTGGATCATGGGAATCTCCTGGGGGTGGGGTTTACTGCTGCGGCTTGGCCGGCCGCTCGGCGAAGTCCTCGAGCGCTTGCTGCTGCGCCGGGGTCATGTGCGTGAACTCGCCGGCACTCGGCAGCGCATCGGCATCGAGCAGATCCTGTGGGCCGAGCTGCGGGCCGAGGCCGACGCTGCCGCTGGCATGCGCGCCGGGCGTGAACGCTTGATCGATCGAGGCCTGCAGCTCGCCCGGCAGCGCGGCCGCGTGATCCGGCAGCGCGATCGGCTCGATCGGCGCCGGCCCGAATTCGGTGACGCCGTGCAAGCCGCGCGCGGCTTCGTCCTCGAAGCCGCCGCGCAGGCCTTCCGGCGAATACGCCGGGTTGGCGGCCGCGCCATCGAACGCAGCGCGCGCATCGCTGGGCACGCCGCCGATGCTGCTCGGCGCGACGCTGAGCCCGCCGGCGCCAGCGACAGCGCCGGGGACGCCGGCGGTCTGCCCGGCGACATGGCCGCCGAATGCAGCACCATCGCCCAGCTGCGCGCCGGCCTGCGCGGCGGTGCCGACACCGCCGAGCGCACTCCAGCCCGGCACGGCGGAGAGGCCGCGATCGAGTGCCAGCTGCGCGGCCTCCGCGTGGATGCCGCCGCCCAGCGCAACGCTCTGCAGGGTCATCAGGCTGGCGGCCGCGGCGTGCTGCTCGGCGTTGGGGAACAGGCCGCTGAGATGGCTCAGGTTCTGCTGGAACGCCGCGCCGCCATAGGTGTGCGCAGCACTCATGACCGAATCCAGCGCACCGCTGTTGCCGGCCAGCGCGCTGGCCGCCTGCGGCAGCGCCACGGTCATGTTGGCGCCGACGCTGCGACTGGCGCTGGCCAGCGCGTTGTAGGTTTGCATCGTGTTGTACAGCTCGGACTCGGTCCGCGCGATGCTGGCGCTGCTCGAGGTCCCGCCCGTGAGGCTGGTTCCTTGGTCGTGGCTGAGGCTGTGGTCGTTGCCGTGCGCCTGCGTGAACGTGGCCGTCGGCGTCACGTCGGCTGCGCGGCTCTGCTGCTGCGCGTGCTCGGCGCTGGTGCGCCAGTGCTCGGCCGCGCCGGCTTGCACGCCGCCGATGCCCACGCCGCCGGCGCTGAGATTGCCGCCGACGTGCCCGCTGAGCGAGCGCTCGGTGCTGACGCTGGTCGCCGTGCTGGCCGTGGTGCGCGTGCCGCTGGGCGCGGCGGCAGTGAGCCCGGCCTGCGCGTGGGCGCCGTGGGTCAGCGCGTGCCGCGCGGTCCACGCCTGCAGCGTCTGCGCATTGATGGTCTTGCCGAAGTGCCCGCTGGCCTGCAGCTGCTGCGCCAGCGTGCTGGCGCGGGCCAGCGTCGCCTGCTCGCTGGTCTGGATCAACTGCCCCGCGTTCCAGCTCAGCATGGCCGCACCCGACAACGCCAGCGCGCTGCCGCCGCTGCCGGCGTATTGCGAGCCCATCATCACCGGCGGCGCCGTGGAGAGCACATCCGGCGCGATCGGCGTCGGGTCGAGCCGCGTCGGTGCGTTGGCCTCGGCGGCCACACCCTGGAATGCGGCAACGCTGCCGAACACGATCATGCCGGAAAGCCCCACGACCGCCGTCGTGAGATAGCCGCCCATGCCGACCCAGTCGCTGACCGTGTACTCGATCTGGTTGAGGCCGATCGCGCTGATCAGCGGCGCGTTGCCGATGGCCGGCAGCAGCGCGTTCATCTCGCGCAGCACCGCCATGACCTCGAACAGGTTCACGAAGCTCAGCAGCGGCATCCACAGGAACAGCCAGACCAGCAACTGCAGATAGCGGCCCGCGTAGCGGAAGCCGACCGGCCCCAGCGGGATCAGGAAGGCCAGGAACGGCGCCAGGCCATAGATCACGCCCTCGAAGAACGTCATGGTGGCGCGCAGCGTGCGCGTGAACAGCGTGCTCTGGGCCGCGAACTGCACGTTGCGCTGATTCGCGGCGGACTCGATCACGCCAGCCTCGCCGACCTGGTTGGCGTCGCGGTAGCCCTGCGCCAGGCCGCGTGCCAGCAGGTTGGCACTGACCGCGTTCTGGATGGATTGCTGGGCGTTCTGCGAGGCCTGGCCGAGCAGCGCCGGCAAGCCGCCGCTGCTGCCGGCGGGCTGCGTGGTGTTGGCGCCAAGCACCGCAAAGGCCGAGCCCAGCGCATCGGGCACGCTGGTGCCGGCGGGCGTGTGCAGTTTCAGCAGCCCGGCGAAGCCGGCGGCGATGCCGGTCTGCGGGTTGGTCCACGCCTGGTTCAGATCCGAATACGTATTCGCGCAGTCGCTGACTTCGCCGGTGCTGGTCTTGCCGGCGGTGGGCGAGCCCAAGTAGTCATCCGTGACGAACCCCAGGTCCGCGACCTGGATCGACGCCAGCAGGTTGCTGCTGGTGTTCGGGTCGCCATTCCACCAGCCGCCGCGCAGCTTGTACTCCGGCAGCACGCAGTTCGACACGTAGCTTCTGAACGTGCGTGACCAGTTACACATGGCCGTGTTGCTGAAGCCGCAGTAAGAACCGGCATTGCTGAGGTTGCGGTACGCCATCAGCGCATCGAGCGCGTACTGCGGGCTGAGCGTCTCGCTGCCCGGCATGGACAGTCCGGTCTGGAAATCCTGGATGATCGCCACGCCCGCCTGACTGACGATCGCACCGATCAGCGCGGTGCCCAGCGGCACGTCCTGCACGATGTCGGTACGCCCGGTGTAGAAGTCTTCCAGCTCGACGCTCGTCGTCTGACCAAAGAACACCATGAACAGCACGATCGACACGGCATACGCGCCGACCGGAAACTGCCGGCCGCCGCTGGTGACGGCGGTGATCAGCACCAGGATCACGCCGATCAGCGCGGCCAGAAAGCCGAGCCGCGCGTACAGGTCGGTGCCCGACGAATTGAGCATCGCCAGGAACTGGAAGATCTTGTAGAGGTACGCTTCGTCGCCAATGCTGATGATGTGGTACATGCCCCTGCTCCTTTGCTCCAAAGGGGCGCCGGCCTGCGCCGGCGCCGGTGGTGATCAGGCACTCTGTTTGCGCGCTGCGCGTGCTTTGACGTGGCGCTGCAGATCCGCGGCCAGCACGCCGAACAGCTCGGCTACGTGGCCGAGCGTCCGGCAGTGGTCGCGCAGGCCGTGCGGCCAGGCATAACTCGGCTCGCGCAGGCCAATGCAGCAGACACGCCGCTCACGCTCCGGGTCGGGCCACCACCGCCGCCCGCCCTCGTAGTGGCCGATGGGCTCGCGGGTGTGCCGCTTGCGCGCCTCGAATTCGTTCGCGGCGCGCTCCAGCGCGGCGCGATACTCGTCGTTGCAGTCGTCAAGGTCGTTACGCTTGTTACGCATGGTGTTGCCTCCTTGGTTGAATTCGTGATGATCAGAACCTTGCCTCGATGCCGACGTTGGCGATCTTGCTGACGTTGCTGCCGCGCGCCCGCGCCAGACCGAGGTCGAGGAAGCCGGACCAGGTGCGGTTGAAGCGCGTGTCGAGGTCGACGCCGCCCTCGAGGGTGTTGCGGGCCAGGTCCTGGCCCTGCGCCGTGAACAGTGCCGTCGGCGTGGCGGCGAACGCGGCGCTGAAGCCAAGGTTTCCGCCCGACAGCAGGCGCTGCCAGGCCAGCCAGCCCTGCAGGCTGCTGCGGCCCAGCGCCCAGTCGAAGCCGGTGCCGTAGCGAACGCCCAGCGTGGCGTAGCTCGCCGTGTGGCCCTGTGCCGGCGCGGTCAGGCCGAAGCCGGATGCGCCCGCCTCGGTGAACGCCGCCTGCTGCAGCCGGATGCCGGTCAGATCCGCGTAGGGCGTCCAGTACCCCAGCGCATCGCCCAGTTCCAGCGTGCCCGCGGTGATCGTGTCGCGCCGGTTACTGGCGAGACTCTGCAGGGCGTTGCCCAGCAGCGCCGTGCGTTCCACGGCCGCGGTCAGCCGGCCCCGACTGATCCGGCCGGACAGATAGACGCCCTGCGTGCCGCCGGCGCGGCCATAGACCGCGACCGTGTCCAGCGCGCCATCGATGCGGCCGGCGAGGCCGTCCAGCGTGGCGTCCAGGTGGCTGCGGCCCAGCGCGGCGCCGATCTGGATGTGACGGGCGACGGGCACGTCCACACCGGCCATCACGCCGCCCAGGTTGTCGTGCGCCGTGGCGGTGCCCGTCTGCGTCGAGGTGCCCGAACCGCCGGTGGCCTGCAGCCACACGCCGGGCCGCGTGCCCTGGCCCAGCGCATTGACCCGATCGGCCAGGGTCTGGTCGGTGTCGAGGGCCTGCTGCACTTCCAGCGCACGCGTGGTGCCATAGATCTCACCGGAGAGGCTAGCCAGGCTGGCGTTGGCCTGCGCGGCCGTGCGCGCGCTCATGAACTGCGCGGCGTTGGCCAGGAAGCCGGCGTGCGCGGCGCGCTGCGCGGTGTTCCAGCCATCGGCCTGCTGCAGGGCCCCTTGCACGCCTTGCGCGGTGGCCAAGGTGACTGCGCTGACGCCGGGCAGCAGCGCCGAGGCCTGCGCGACGTTGCTGGCGGTGACGGTGGCGGTCAGCGCCGTACTGCCATAGGTGAGATTGCTCACCGTCCAGTAGACGCCGGCGCCGTAGGTCTGCGAGCCGAAGCTGCCGGTCTCGCTGCCATAGTTCATCAGCGTCTCGGTACTGGTCGGCGTGTAGGTCGTCGCCGGCGCCAGGATCTCGAGGATGCCGGCCAGGCTGGCACTGCCGTCCACGGTGAGCGGATTGCCCAGCGCGATCGCGGTGGTGCTGGCGCTGTTCGCCGTGTAGTTGCCGGTGATCGTCAGGCCGGACCCACCGACCGGCGCCTGGCTGATCAGCGTGCCACCGGTGTTGGTCACACTGCCGTTCACCGTGCCGGGGCCGCCAAAGCTGCCGCCGGAGAGCGTGACATCGCTGGCCACCGAGCCGGACAACCACAGGTTGCCGGAAGCGACCGTGGTGCCACCGGTATACGTATCGGCGCCGGTCAGCGTCAGCGTGCCGGTACTGCCGGTCAGATCCAGCCCGCCCGTGCCGCCGATGGCATTCGCGAAAGTGCCGCTGTCGCTACCGAGATTGGCGTCGAAGGTGCCGAAGGCGAATTGCGCCGGGCCTTGGACCGCCTTGGCGGCATTGACCAGGCCCCAGCCGTAGGTGGCATTCGGATACGGCCCGGTGCCCAAGGGCGTCGCCGTGGTCAAGATGGTGTCTTGCAGGTTCGGGCCGGTCATCCACGGGTAGGCCTGCTGCACCAGCGCGGCAACACCTGTGACGACGGCCGTGGCAAAACTGGTGCCGAACCCTTCGTTGCCAAAGCCCGGCACCGTCAGGTACTGCACTTCGCCGGGTGCTGAAATGCACCACGCGGCGGCCACGCCGCAGGCATTGCTCGGATCCTGGCCGCCGCTGCCGGCGAACAGTCCGGCCGGATTGCCGTTGGAGTCGATCGCGACATTCACCACGGCGATCCAGTTGTTCATCGCGGCGGGATCGAGGTAGGGCAGCCCCGCCAGCGAGCTGGGCTGCGGGTTGCCCTGGTTCATGGCGGCGACCACGAACAGCCCGTTGCTCTGCGCGATCAGCGGATTGAAGAAGTTGGAATAAAAAGGTCCGCTGGTGGAGCTGGTCACCTCGTCGAACGGCCCGTAGGACATGTTGAAGATGCGCACGTTCTGGCCGATCAGATCGTCGAACGCCTGGGCGTCATAGCCGAGGTAGTTGTTCTCCGAACTCGCGATCTGCGCGATGTACAGGTTGGCATCCGGCGCGACACCGCCCGGGAATCCGGCAACGGCCGAGCCTCCGAGGATCTGCGCGATGACGCTGCCGTGCCCGAAGGTGTCGTTGGGCGACTGGCTGCCGCCGGTGATGTAGGACTTGAACCAGGTGATGCGGCCCTGCAGGTCGGCCAGATTCGGATCGGCGCCGGAGTCGAGGATGCCGACGTTGACGCCGGCACCGGTGCAGCCGGTGCCGTCACAGGCCGTGCCCTGCTGCGCCGCCAGTGCGCCGGTCGGCACCAGGTGGTTGTAGGCCGGGTAGCTGTAGGTGACCGGCGGTGGTGGTGCGGGCGTACTCGAGGGTGGCGGCGGGTTGTTCGGCCGCACATTGGTGCCGCCGCCACCGCCCGAACAGGCAGTGAGCGAGAGCGCCAGCGCCGCAGCGATGGCGAGGGCAAGAAGATTGCGGTGGGTGTTCATGACAAAGGGCCTTGAGTTCGGTGGCAACGTCACCCCGGCGCGACTGCGCCGCGCCGGGGCTTCGTGGTCAGTTGATTTCCTCGAGCGTGTCGGGGTCCAAGTCCTGGCCGTCGATGTAGTCATCGACCCAAGCCTCGATGCCGGCGCGCACCGCGCCGGGCTGCTGGGCCATGCAGGCGCGCAGGTGCTTCAGCCACGCGCGGCACGCAGCAACATCCGCCGCGCGCTGGGTTCCGCGCTCATCCGGAGTGAGATCAAGATTCTCAAGCGCCTCGGCGCTGCTGAGTTCATGGATGTAGGCATCGATGGCCTGGATCAGGCCCGCGCGACTGCGGTTGGCACCGTGCAGACCCTGGAGCAGGCCGGCCGCCAGCAGAAAAAGCGGCTGCCTGGGCAACGGCACGTCGGGGCTGACCTCCGCCGTGGCAATCTCCGCCACGCGCCGGCCGGTGGCCTCTGCTTGCTGGGTGGTGATGGTCTTGGTCTTGGTATTCATGATGCTGTCCTCGGTTGATGGCCTTCATCTGTAGGGGCACGGCCCGCAAGGGCCGTAAGGTTGTCGAGAGATACGGTCCGGCCGGAGCCCACAGACCCCGGCCGGGCGCCCGTCCTAGGCGTCCTTCTCCTTGGGTTCGTGGAGGCGCAGCTCGACCTTGCCGTCCACCGGCAGGGCCTGCAGGATCAGGCTGTAGCCCTTGCCGTCCTTGTGCGGGAACGCCACGCCGATGCGGGTCCACTCGCGGCGCTTCTCCCCGCCAGCCTCGAACTCGCGGACGGTGAAGGCATCCATGCGCTCGGCGTTCTCGGTGCTGCTGCTGGTCTTGGTATTCGTGTTCATGCTGGTTTCCTCAGGTTGGTGGGTGTTGCGGGTGCTGGCAGCGCGTGCTGCCGGTGGGTGAGCCTCGGGGGAGCGCGAGGGGGAAACCCTCGCTTCGCCTTGGGTCGCGCGGCTTCTCGGGGTATTCGTCAGGTCAGTCATGGGTGTGTCCTCGCTGTGGGTTCTGCCGGTTGGAGCCGCCTCACCCGATTGCGAGGCGGCCCGGACCCCGCGTAGCGGGGCGAGCAGGCAGCGGGCATGACAGAGCGCGCGCAGCGCGCGGCCCGCAGGGCTGGCGTGACCGATGCAGGCGAGGGGCCAACGAGCGGGGCGGCTGCAACCGGCAGTGACAGCGAGGATTCCTGAACCTGCGCACGC
>JAJZGE010000070.1 GCA_021798675.1 Pseudomonadota bacterium
GTCACCGTCGTTGGAGCAGGAGGAAATCTCGCGGTAGGTGTGCTGGCTGGGCAGCCACACCTCGAGGTCATAGGTCTTGATCGCGGCAAAGCCCATGTCGCCGCTGCACAGCAGCACCTTGCGGTATGGCAGGCCGAGCAACTGCAGCACTTTCTCGGCGTGGCCGACCATTTCCTCCAGTTGCGCGTGCGATCGGTCGGGCGCGGCGATCTGCACCATCTCCACTTTTTCGAACTGGTGCTGGCGGATCATGCCGCGGGTGTCGCGGCCGTAGCTGCCGGCCTCGGCGCGGAAGCACATCGAGTGCGCGGTGAGCCGCATCGGCAGCGCATCGGCTTCGACGATGCTGTCGGCAACGAGGTTGGTGAGCGACACTTCGGCGGTGGGAATCAGGTAACGCTTGCTGTCGCCGACGCGGGTATTGAACAGGTCGTCCTCAAACTTCGGCAGCTGGCCGGTGCCCTGCATGGTCTCGGCATTGACGATCAGCGGCACGTTGCATTCGAGGTAACCGTGCTCGCCGGTGTGCAGGTTGAGCATGAACTGCGCGAGCGCGCGGTGCAGCCGTGCAAGCTGGCCGCGCAGCACGGTGAAACGTGCGCCGGAGAGCCTGGCGCCGGCATCGGCATCCAGCCAGCCATGGCGCGTACCGAGGTCGACGTGGTCCTTGACCTCGAAGTCGAACGCACGCGGCGTGCCCCAGCGCGACTGCTCGACGTTGTCGTTCTCGTCCTTGCCCGACGGCACGGACTCGTGCGGGATGTTGGGTATGCCCAGCGCGATGTCAGCCAGCTTGGCCTGCACCTCGGCCAGCGCGGCCTCGTTGGCCTTGAGCCTGTCGCCAATGCCAGCGACCTCGGCCATCAACGGCGCGGTGTCCTCGCCCTTGGCCTTGGCCTGGCCGATCGCCTTGGAGCGGGTGTTGCGCAGGTTCTGCAGGTCCTGCGTCTCGGTGGCGAGGCGCTTGCGCTCGCTTTCCAGCGCCTCCACGGCGGCGACGTCGAGCTCGAAGCCGCGGGTTTCCTTGAGGCGCGCCGCGGTTTCGGCGAGGCGCGAACGCAACAGGGCGGGATCGAGCATGAGGGGTGTCCGGAAAGCGGTTGAAGGCCCGGATTATCGCTGCCGCGCGTGACTAGTGGCAACGCGGCGCAAGCCGGCTTGCTCTCCTCTCACGGAGGGTGCGGGATTCACTAGGACTTGCCTCCGCGCGCCTTGCGGCGGGCTTCGCGCAGCGCCGTGAGCTTTTCGCGCAACTGGATCTCAAGGCCGCGCTCCACCGGCTCGTAGAACACGGTGCCGTCCAGCACGTCGGGCAGGCATTGCTGCGCCAGCGCGATGCCGCCTTCGGCGTCGTGGTCGTACTGGTAGCCCTGGCCGTAGCCGAGGCCCTTCATCAGCTTGGTGGGCGCGTTGCGCAGATGCATTGGCACGTCCAGCGTACCCGTCTCGCGCACCGCGGCGCGGGCCTGGTTCCACGCCACGTAGGCGGCGTTGCTCTTGGGTGCCACCGCCAGCCAGATCGCAAGCTGGGCCAGGCCCAGCTCGCCTTCGGGGCTGCCGAGGCGCTCGTAGGTGTCCCAGGCGTCCAGCGCCATGCGCCAGGCGCGCGGCTCGGCCAGGCCCACGTCCTCTACCGCCATGCGGGTCATGCGCCGGGCCAGGTACAGCGGGTCGCAGCCGCCGTCGAGCATGCGCGCCAGCCAGTACACGGCGGCATCGGGGTCGGAGGAGCGCACGGATTTGTGCAGTGCCGAGATCTGGTCGTAGAACTGCTCGCCCTGCTTGTCGAAGCGGCGGGTACGGTCGGCCAGCACCTGCTCCAGCGTGGCCTGGTCGATGCGCCCGCCTTCGGCCAGCTCGGCGGCGATCTCAAGCAGGGTGAGTGCGCGGCGCACGTCGCCGTCAGCGGCCTGGGCAATCAGCTGCAGCGAGGCATCGTCCACCTGCAGCTGCTGCGCGCCGAGGCCGCGCTCGGTGTCCGCCAGCGCGCGTCTGAGCGCGGCCACGATGTCGTCCGCCGACACCGCCTCCAGCACGTGCACGCGGCAGCGCGAGAGCAGCGCGGAGTTCAGCTCGAACGAGGGATTCTCGGTGGTGGCGCCCACGAACAGGATCACGCCTCGCTCGATGTGCGGCAGGAAGGCGTCCTGCTGGGCCTTGTTGAAGCGGTGCACCTCGTCCACGAACAGCACGGTGCGCCGCCCCTGGGCGAAGTTCGCCTCAGCCTCAGCCAGCGCCTTGCGCACCTCGGGCAGGCCGGAGAGCACGGCCGAGATGGCCTTGAAGTCGGCATCGGCGTACTGCGCCACCAGCAGCGCCAGGGTGGTCTTGCCGCAGCCGGGCGGCCCCCACAGCACCATCGAATGCAGCCGCCCCGCCTCCAGCGCGCGGCGCAGCGCGCGGTCCGGCGCCACCAGTCGGCGCTGGCCGACGATCTCGTCGAGGTTGCGGGGACGCATGCGCTCGGCCAGCGGCTTGAGCGCTTCGGGTTCGGCGAACAGGGAGGCCGTGGGCTGCAAGGGACTGCGCGACATGGCCACATGATACGGCGACCGCCGCCAGCCCGCCCCCGCACGGGAATATTGCGGGATATCATGCCGCCGTAAACCACGTCCCGCGTCAAGGCGCTCGCATGTCCGGTGGAATCAGCCCCCGTCACGATCCGCACCGCCATCGCCGCAAGCACGACGCAAAGACGTGTCGCGCGTGATCCGGTTCGCCAGCCTGCGCGCGATCCTGCTGACGGCGCTGCTGGCGCTGTTGCCCTTGCCGGTCCTGCGCGCGGCCAGCGCCCCCGACCCCTGGCGCCCGCTGGAACAGCCCTGGTTCGACAGCCTGGGCATGGCGCAGGGCCTGCCGCACACCATCACCACCGCGCTGGCGCAGGATCGCCACGGCCTGTTGTGGATCGGCACCATGGGCGGGCTGGCGCGCTACGACGGCTACCGCGTCCAGACCTACGAGCTGGCCGGCACCAGCACCACCGGCCTGCCCGACACCTATGTGCGCTGCCTGCTCCCGTTGCCGGACGGCAGCCTGCTGGTGGGCACCAATGCCGGTGGACTGGCGCGCTTTGATCCGCAGACCGGCCACTTCCGCACCTACCCGATCGGCCCCGGCGGCACCGGCAACCGCAAGATCTACACGCTCGCCCCGGATGGTTCCAGGGGCGTGTGGATCGCCACCGACAGCGGGCTGGATTACCTGGACCTGCGCAGCGACCGCATCAGCGCAGTGGATATCGGGCCACGCTCCTCGATGCGCAACTTCGCGGTGTACCAGGATCGCGCCGGCAATGTCTGGCTGGGCAACGACCATGGCCTGTTCGTGCGTTACGCGGGCAAGCGGGATTTCGTGCGGCCGCCGCACCCGGCAGGCACGGTGAACCAGGTGCTGCACGACGAAATCTGGGCGGTGCGCGAAGACGCCGAAGGCCGACTCTGGGTGGGCAGCGCGCAGATGGGGGCGGTATACCGCGACACCGATGGCACGTGGCACACCATTCCGGGCTACAGCGGCCTGGCTGGCGTGGCGCGGCAGGCCACCACGCGCGACTTCCTCGAGGTGCGGCCGAACCGCATGTGGATCGCCACCGACGGCAGCGGCATCGTCGCCTATACGGCCGGCGACGCCGCCACCCGCATCTTCGACCACGACACCTCGCTGCCCTCCTCGTTGCCCGGCAACACCGTACGCGCGCTGCTGCTCGGCAACGCCGGCAACGCCTGGGCAGCCACCGACTTCGGCGTGGCACGCACCTCGGCCCGCACGGGCGTGGCGTTTTCGCTGCCGCCCGCGGCCGATACCACGCACGCGTTGTCCAACCCCAACGTGCGCAGCGTCTTCGTGGACAGCCGCGGACGCGCCTGGCTGGGCATGGCCGCCGGCAATATCGATGTCATCGACCCGGCCACCGCCAGCGTGCGCCAGCTGAAATTGGCCGGAACGCAGGTGCGCCGGGACATCCAGAGCGTGGCCGAAGCGCCCGACGGCTCGATCTGGGTCGGCACCCAGGGAGTGGCGCGCATCGATCCACGAACCTTCGCCATCCGTGACGCGATCCTGCCCGCGCTGGACAACAGCCCCGTGCTGACCCTGCTGCGAGCCGGCCCGTACATGCTGATCGGCACCTACAACGGCGCCTACCGCTACGACACGCGCAGCGGCGAACTGGTCCATTACGTCCACGACGCCCGCCAGCCCGGCAGCCTGGCGAACAACACCGTGCACGACATCCGGCGCGTGGGCACGCAGATCTGGTATGCGACCAACAACGGCATCAGCATCGCGCGCGACCCGCTGCAGACCGGCGGCTTCATCAACCTCACGCAACGCAAAGGCGACCCCACCAGCCTGCCGCAGAGCCTGGTGACATCCATCGCCACCGACACGCACGGCCGGGTCTGGGTGGGCACACTGGGCGGGCTGGCCATGCTGCCGCAAGGCAATCGCCCACCGTGGCGCTTCCAGCGCATAGGCATGGATGACGGCTTGGTCAGCGACAAGATCACCGCCGTGCTGCCCGACGCGCGCGGCAACCTGTGGGTGAGCACGTCGAACGGCATCGCCGAGATCGATGGCAATACCTTGCAGATCCGCAACCTCGGCGTGCGCGACGGCCAGCGCATCGCCAGCTACATCTTCTATGCCGCCGCCGCGCGCATGCCCGACGACACGCTGCTGTTCGGTGGCCTGGGCGGCCTCACCGTGGTGCGTCCGGCATGGCGCGAGCCGGGCGGCCCGAATCCTCCGTTGCGCATTACCAACGCACTGGTGAACGGGCATCCATTGCCGTTCGGCCAGTTGCCCGGACAACACGGCACGCTGGCGCTGTCCGCGCACCAGCGCAGCCTGCGCGTGGATTTCGCCCTGCTCGACTACCAGGCGCCCCAGGAAACCGCCTACAGCTACCGCATGGACGGCTTCGACAACGACTGGATCGACGTGCCCAGGGGCAGCGCGCCCAGCGCGATCTACACCAACCTGCCGCATGGCAGCTACGTGCTGCACCTGCGCGCCGAGCCGCGTGGCCTGCACGCGCATGCGGTGCAAAGCACGCTCGCCATCACCGTGGCGCCGCTGTGGTACGAAACCGTGTGGGCGCGCCTGCTGGCGGCGCTGTTGCTGGTGGCGCTGGTCGCGCTGCTGGCGCACCTCCGCACGCTGCAGTTGCGCCGCCGCGCCGCGCAACTGCAGGCGCAGATCGACGCGCATACCCGCGAACTGCGCGCCGCCAACCAGCGCCTGGACCTGCTGGCCGGCACCGACGAGCTCACCGGCCTGTTCAATCGCCGCCGCTTCCTCGAGCAGGCCGAAGGCGTGCGGCACGCCTCCGACAGCGCCTGCGCCGCCCTGCTGGACCTGGACCATTTCAAGCGCGTCAACGACGAGCACGGCCATCTGGGCGGCGATGCGGTGCTGCGCGTAGCGGCCGGCATCATCCGCCAGCAACTGCGCGTCGACGACCTGGTCGGCCGCTACGGCGGCGAGGAGCTGGTGCTGTGCCTGCCGAACAGCACCAGCGAGCACGCGATGACCGTTGCCGAACGCATCCGCCTGTCGCTGCGCGACACCTGCGTGCAACACGAAGGCCGCGCTATCCGCGTCACCGTGAGCATAGGCGTCGCCGTGCTCAAGCCCGGCGAAAGCATGGACTCCTGGCTGGCGCGCGCCGATGCCGCGCTCTACCAATCCAAGCACCGCGGCCGCGACTGCTGCACCCTCGCCCATTGACGGCGAGACGGGAGCGCCTTCCGCGGGTCCGCGCGCCCCATGCCCCGTCCTCCCGGCCTACGGCGTGCCCGGATTTTCCACCGAGACGAAATGGCGATACGCGGTGTAGGCCAGCCCGCAGATGCCGGTGAGCGCTGCCGGGATCAACAGGCTGCGATCCTGCATGTAGCCGAACACGACCGCGCCGATGGCGCCCCCCAGCATGAAGAACGTCGCCACCAGCACGCATACGCGCAACCGCAGCGTGTCCACCGGCAGGCGGCGCAGCAGGTGACCGAGGTAGATGCCGATGTCGGTGAAGATGCCGGTGACGTGCGTGGTACGGATGATCATGCCGCTGTAAGCGCTGACCATGCCGTTCTGCAATCCGACCGCAGCCGAGGCGAGGTACAGACCCAGCGGGTCGGAGGCATCCAGCAACGGCACCGCGGCGAACAGCAGCACGGACTCCATCAGCAACGCCACGCCGTAACGGCGCCCCAGGCGCAGCGTGCTCTGCTGCACGACGATGCCGCTCAGCATCGCCCCGAGCACGAAGGAAGCAACGGTCAGCGCCCAATGCAGCGCCTCGCCGGTATCGGCCTTGCCCAGCGCGATGCCGAGCAGGCTGGTGTTGCCGGTCATGTTGCTGATCGACTGGTGCCGGAAGCCGAGATAGCCCGCCGCGTTGACCATACCGGCGATCAACGCCAGCACGGCCGTGCCGAACCAGGCCCAGCGTGGCAGTTGGCGCAGCACGGGCATCAGGGCATCTCCAGTGTTTGGGCATGGCACGCTGCGGGTAGCGAGCATGCACCTGCAGGGTACAGGCACGGCCCCATGCATCGCGGCCCGGCAGCCGTGGCAAGGCGACGCACCCCATGCGGGAGCATCGGCCGCGCCCTCAGTCCTTCAGCGGCTCGACCTGCAGCACCGGCGCATCACCGATCACGTCGGCCCCCTTGGGCGGCACGAAGGTAAACACCGAGGCCGGGATGTCAACGTTGCGCTTCCAGTTGGAAAAACGGATGTCGGTGGTGGAACCGAGCTGGTCCTTGAAGGTCATCCGCGCCAAGCCGTTGGCGTCGAAGCCAAGGTCGGCATAGGCGAACTGCGGATCCTTGGCGGTGGAGGTGAGGCGCAGCCACGCCAGGCCGTCGTGTTCGCCCCGCTCCGTGACCTTGAACTCCCTGTCCATCTGCTTGAGGTCGGTCAGCACGGTCAGCGGACTGTGCGCCTCCTCGCTGGACTGGATGCGCACGGTCACCTGCTCGAGCTCGGGGTCGTACATCCACACGCGGCTGCCGTCGGCCACGATGGTCTGCTTGTACGGCGCGGTGGTTTCCCAGCGGAACTGCCGCGGCGCCTCCAGCGCCAGCGTGCCGCTGCTGGTCCTGCCGGCGTTGCCGTTCGGATCGACCAGGGTCTGCGTGAAGCTGCCGGTGAGCGAATGCAGGCCGGTGGCGAAAGCATCCAGCCGCGCGCGGGCAGCACCGGTGGCGGCCTGGGCGGTGCATACCACGGACAGCAGGAACGCGGCGGCGACAATCGGGAAGCGTTTCATGGAAGCCCTGAGCACAATGCGGTTCGCGCATTGTAAGGGGGAAGGCTTAACCGATCGACGCTGCACTCCTTCTCCCGTTGGGGAGAAGGCCGGGACCAGGGGAAATCTTGCCAGCCGTCTAGTTGGAGCGATCCGGCTTGCTGGCTTACCGCAAGGCAGGCGCCTCATCCCAACCCTCTCCCCAAAGGGAAGAGGGAGCAAACCGCTAGCCCTTGGGCGGCGGCGGTGCCAGCACTTCGCGATTGCCGTTGTGCTGCGGGGCGCTGACCACGCCGTCCTGCTCCATCTGCTCGATCAACCGGGCGGCACGGTTGTAGCCGATGCGCAAGTGCCTCTGCACGCCCGAGATCGAGGCGCGGCGGGTCTGGGTGACGATGGCCACGGCCTTGTCGTAGAGCTGGGCGTCGGCATCGCCGCCCTCCTCGCCCTCCTGCGGCAGGCCGGAGTCGTTGATGAACTTGCCATCGGAGATC
>JAJZGE010000071.1 GCA_021798675.1 Pseudomonadota bacterium
GACAAGGTCTACGACCGCCTGCACATGGCGCCGGCCAACCCGGTGGCGCCGCCGACGCCGGTAAGCGCGGCCAGCGCGCCCGCGCCGATCCGGCTCGACAACAGCGCCCTGTGCGCCACCGCCCACGTCGCCGGCGCGCCGCCGCCGCCCGGCTGCGAAACCATCACGCTGCCGGTGCAGCTGGCGCATCCCGCTGCCGCCTCATCCGGCTCCTGGGTACCGGCGAGCGATCAGTTTCATTGAGCCGCGTTTGTCGAGACGGCTTCGGCGATGGCTTCGCGACCCCCATCGGATCTCGGGAAACTTGCGAACGCGGCCAGTCTCGATCCAGCAGGCTCAGTACGCCGTGGCCGCCGCGATTGAGCACGTGCGTGTAGATCTGTGCCGCACAGGGATGTGCCAACGCCGCGAGCGCATGGATGCGCAAGAGCGGCAGTAGTGGCGAGAGAGGGTGCGCCAAAAAACGGCGCCCCCTCAACGTTAGGTAAGGCGGCTAGATGTTGTCCTGTTTTCTGCGTCGTGCATGTCAGTGCTTGTGGCGTTGAAGGTTGCCGGACTGCATTTCCGTAAACGGTCTTTGAGCCATCATCGCTGGCCAGGACCAGGGTATAAACCGCGCCTGGAGACTCCCCGTGCTGCTCACGCTGATTCCGAAAGTTTTCTACGCCGACATCAACGTGGGCCTTGACCTGTTCGGCCGGTGCCTGGGCTTCCAGCTGCTGTATCAGGACACGTCGATATCGGTCCTTGGTCGGGATGGCGCCAAGGTTTACCTGATGCAGAACTCCGAACTGGCGGCGCTGGATCGTCCCGAGCTGGCCATCGAGACGGATGACATTGCGGGCATCCATCAGGAAATCTGCGCGCGCGCGCCAGAGCTGCTTCATCCGAACGCCAGCGTCATTCAGCGCAGGCCCTGGGGCGCGCAGGAGTTCGCGGTGCTGGACGCGACCACGGTCTGCGTGGTTTTTCGGCAGTGGTAGCCGGGGGAGTGACACGTCGCCAGTGTCCGGAGTCAGCACACGCTGCCACACCCGACGGGCCATGATCGGCAGCCACTGAAGCGAGCAGCCGACTGATTGCCCATGCGCGCGTGGCTGGCGGTCACCCGGAGGGTCTTGCGCGCGTCTGTCTCGTGCTGCGTGGCAGCAAGACCCGGTCCGTTCGGGCGGCCTCCCGATACCCGCGCGCATGTGCAGATGGCGGCGCGCCGGGGATGGGCTTTTGCGCTGAAACACACGCCGGCCGACAGCTTGTTTGGCGCATATCCGTGTAGAATCTCCGCCGCCATGGTTGGTGAGCAGGGTGATTGCAGGGCGCGGCAGCCTCGAACGGGGAGGGCTGCAGCGACCCGGCCGGTGCGCAAGCGCCGCATGACAGGCAACGGACGCTACGGCATCCCCGCTGTCTGCATGGTTCGAGCCGCAACCGCATGCCTCCATCCCACCCGTCCATGACCGCGCCGGTCGCCGCGACTTCTGACGCAGCGCCTGCCCATGGTTCGTTGCGCGGACGCATGAGCGACATCGACGGCCTGCTGCAGCGGCATCAGTGCGCGCTGTGTCTGCCGCTGTCGCTGGTGGTGGGCGTGATCTCGCTGCTGGAGCCGCTGACCGCGCGCTTCGGCGGCGACGAGTTCGTGCTGCTGCCGGGTCTGGACGCGGCGCGCGCCGAGGAGGTGGCCCAGCGCCTGCTGCGCGAGGCCCGCCAGAGTGCGGAATTGCAGTCCTGGCACGCACTGGCTGCGGTCACGCTGTCGATCGGCCTGGCCACGTATCCCGCGCACGGCAGCCGGCTCAGCGAGCTGCCGGAAACCGCCGACACAGCGCTGCTTCAGGCCAAGGCGCACGGCAAGAACTGCGTGATGACGGCGGCCGCGCCGGCGACGTCTGCGGCGACATCCGCATGAGGCAGCGCTCGTCCGGTGGCCGCGCATGACCAGCTACCGCTGGCTGCTCAGTCTGCGCGCCCGGGTGCTGGCGCTGGCCATGCTGGCGGCGCTGCCGGGCTTCGCGATAGCCGTGATGGATGCGGTGACGTCGTTGCAGCAGACCGAGCAGGCCGCGCGCGCGTCGCTGTCCTCCGCGCTGGGGCATGCGCGGCGCGACTATGCCGACGTCAGCGGGGATGCGGCGACCGACCTGGCCGTGGCGGCGAGCACGCTGTCCGGATTCGAGACCGGCTGCCCCGACGCGCTGCACGCGCTGGCGCAGCAGCATCCGGAATACCAGGACGTGGGGCTGGTGCGGGAGGATGGCCAGGTGATCTGCGCGCTCTCCCGCCCGGAGCGGCAGGCGCGGCCGATCGACCGCGCGCTGCTGCGGCATGCAATCGAACTGCCGGGCCACGCGGCGGTCGCGCTGCTGGCCGACAGCCCGGTCGCGCCGCCGCGCCTGATGGTGGCGCACGCGCTGCACAAGCCGGGATCGCCGCAGCTGATCGCCTTCGTCGCCACCGCATTCACGCCGCTGCTCGATGCCACGAGCGAGCCGTTCATGCGCGAACCCCGGCTGCTGCTCATCGACACCCGCGGCGACCTGCTCGACCCGGGCCAACGCCTTTCCGCACGGGCCAGGGCTGACATCAGCCAGCGCCTGATCCGCTCGGCGCGCGGAACGGATGCCGCCTCCACCAGCGTGGCCACCATCGAGCGGATCGGGTCGGCGCTGGTCGCGTGGCAGCCGCTGGGCGAACGCGGCGAGGTCAGCACAATGGCGCTGGCGATCCCCCGCGCTGCCCTGTACGGTCCCGCCTGGCAGGCGCTGCTGCGCAATCTGAGCATGATGCTGGGCGGCCTGCTGATCGCGCTGGCACTGGTGTGGTGGATCGGCTACCGCCTGATCCTGCTGCCGACACAGGCGCTGATGCTGGCGATCGATCGGCTGGCCAAAGGCGATCTGCGCGCGCGCACCGGGTTGCTGCCGGGCAACGACGAAATCGCCCGGTTGGGCATGGCCTTCGACCGCATGGCCGGCGACATCGAACAGCAGGCGGTGGAGCGCGTCGCCCATCTGCGCTCGCTCGAACGCCGCCATCGCCTGCACGCGGTGCTGGCCGGCATCAATGCAGCGATCCTGCGGCGGCTGAGCGTGGCCCAGCTGCAGGACGAAATCTGCCGCATCGCCTGCGAGGTCGGTGAGTTCAGCCTCGCCTGGATCGGCGAGGTGGACGCGCAGCGGAAGACGCTGTGCGCGGTCAGCTGGGCTGGCGAGCATTCGCTGGCGATCGGCGAATTGCGCCTGCCGCTGGACCGGGATCTTTCGGGCAGCGCAATTCCCTCGGTGACCGCTGCCCGCGACGGTGTGGTGGCGGTCAGCAACCGCTATCTGGCCGATCCGCGCACGGCGGACTGGCGCGATCTCGGGCAGCAGCTTGGGGTTCGTTCGGCAGCCTCGTTTCCGCTCGGGTTTACCGCAGATGGGCACCGCCGCACGCTGACCCTGGGCGTGGACCGGGAAGACTATTTCGAGGCCGACGAGCTGCAGCTGCTGGAACAGCTGGCGCACGACGCCGCCTTCGGCCTGCACCTGATCGCCACCGAGCAGGCGCTGGCGCACACGCGCACCCACGACGCCAGCACCGGCCTGCCCAATGACGTACTGCTGCAGCAGCATCTGCACGATGCGCTGCGCCGCGCCCGCAGCACCCGCAAGGGCGTGGTGGTCGGCGTGCTGGAGATCGGTCTGCAGCGGCTGGTAAGTCAGTGGGGCTCGCAGCTGGCCGACGAGCTGTTCAAGCGCATCGGCCGGGAAGTCGAGGCGCAGCTGGGCGAGGACGACTTCGTCGGTGTGCTGACCGGCGCCCGCTTTGCCATCGTTCTGGGCAACCTCGACCGCATCGACGACGCCGAACGGCAGATCGAGGCGCTGGTCGAGCGGCTGCAGGCGGTGCGGATTGCGCAGCGCGACGAGTTCATCGCACCGACGCCGCGGGTGGGCGTGGCGGTGTTTCCGGACGACGGCCATGACCCGCACGAACTGCTCGACCGGGCGCAGACCGCGCTGGCCGTGCGGCACGCAGGGCGCAGCGAGGCGGTGCACTTTTACGCGCCGGCGATCAGCCTCAGCCTGCAGGAAAACCGCCGGCTGGAGCAGCAGCTGCGCAGCGCGATCGCCGGCAACGAGCTGGCCTTGCACTACCAGCCAATCATCGATCTGGCGTCCGGCGCGCTGCACGGTTTCGAGGCGTTGCTGCGCTGGCAGCATCCCGAGCTGGGTGAGGTGCCGCCGACCCGCTTCATTCCGCTGGCCGAGAGCAGCGGCCTGATCATCCCGCTGGGCGACTGGGTGGTGAGCGAAGCGGTGCGTCAGGCGCTGGCGTGGGAGCGGATGGGCGCGAGCAACCTCGTCATCACGCTGAATGTTTCGGCCGTGCAGATGCGCGATGCGCAATTCGGCGCGCGCGTGGGCAGGCTGTTGCGTGCAACTGGCGCGCGGCCGGCGGCGGTAAGGCTGGCGCTCGAGCTCACCGAAAGCCAGCTGATGGCCGACATCGACGCCAGCGCCAGCCTGCTCGCCCAGCTCAAGGCCGGCGGCATCGACATCATCATCGACGACTTCGGCAGCGGCTACTCGTCGCTCAGCTACCTGCACCAGCTGCCGGTCGATGCGCTGAAGATCGATCGCTCGTTCACTGCCAGCATCGACAGCAGCCGCAAGGCTGCCATGATCGTGGAGGGCATCCTGGCACTGGCCCGCTCGCTGGAGATCGCCACGGTCGCCGAAGGCATCGAGCGCGCCGAACAGATCGAGCGGGTCAAGCGCATGGGCTGCATGTACGCCCAGGGCTTCTGGTTCGACCGCGCGCTGGCGCCGCAGGCAGTCGAGCAGAAATGGATCGCACGCAGCCTGGTCTGAGCGGCCTGGTCTGAGCGGCGCAGCGCGGTCGCAGCATTGCCACCATCTGCGCCATCGGCTGAGCCTCGATGGCAAGGTTCTGTCCACCCGGCGCGACCAGCGCCAGGCAAGCCAGCCATTGCCTTGTCCGATTGAAGTGGTTGTCGCTGGCGCAGCCCTGCAGCACCTCGGGCGAGCAGCCGACTTCCCCGAAGTCCTGATGGGAAAGGCAGGGCACTGCCACAAAGGTTGCTGTTTTGCCTGACGCGAGCAGTACGATGATCCTGCCTGCGTGGCGATACCAGGTGCCGAAGAACCTCTGATGATGTTCCGGTGCCGAACCATTCGCCTCCCACGTCAGGAACTCGAATTCGGCAGCACCCTTGGGTTCGAGCGTCAGAGTGATGCTGTATTCGGTCTCCGTGACCACCACGTAGCGCCCGGTGATGGGGTCAGGCACGGCCGCCTCAGCCGAGACGGCCATCGACAGCAGCAACAGCACCTTCATCGAACGCTCCCTCAGCCCGGATAGGTGTCCGACAGCCGCTTACGCGGCCGCTCGCGGGATTTCGCGATCAGCCAGGAGGCAAGGCCATACAAAGTCCAGCAGAAAATGCAGGTCGCGACGAAGGTCATCACGGTCAGGCTGTCGCTGCAGTCGCCGCCGCCGCCGCAGCTCAGCGCACGCCAAAGCGATATGGACCATGCGGCAAAGGCGATCGAGCAGACGATGTGGACCGACACGCCCGCCCAGTAGTGCGCCCGATCGTAAACCGGCGTCCGCCAGCGATGCGCCAGCCAGAGCCATGGAAGCCGGACCAGCGACGGGCAGGCGGTGAGCGCCAGCGCCTGCAGAATGACGCCCTGCACCAAGGTGTTGGTTGCTTCCACGGCTCCACGATCCTTGAAGTGGGCGATGCGTTGTCCGCGTCTTTCAGGAGAGGTGCTCAGGCTGCAGCCTGACGACCTGAAACTGAGGAGGTGCAGGTTGAAACGGCGCGACTGATGCGCAGCAGCTTGCGCGTGGCGAGCGCCATGAATGCGATCCCGGTCATGAAGAGTCCCTCCATGAACAGGGTCGGATTGCTCAGGCTCAGCGGACGCGGAAAAAGCAGGAACGCGATGGATACAAACGTGAGCAACACAGTGCCAAGTACCAGCAGGCCGGCTGCCTCAAATACTCTCATGACCCTGATCCCCCTGCGTCAACGATGGGATGAAGATAGCCGGTTTCGACTTCTGCTGCGCCATCGCTCTGCAGCGTATGTGCTGGCCCCATGCGCCGGAAGTGATCGGCCTGTGGCGAGCAGTTGGCTCGGCGCCTACAGCAGTCGCAGCAGCTCCTTCATCAGCGGCAGCCGGCGCACGCGCACGGCGCTGGCGCGGAACACCGCGTTGGCCAGCGCGGGGGCGGCGGTGGGCATGGCCAGGAAGCTGGCGCCGGTGGGCGGCAGGTTGTCGCCAGGGACGCTGATCACCTCCACCGCGTCGGGCAGCTGGGCCATGCTGGCGAGCGGGTAGTCCTTGCCGCTGTGCTGCTGGATGCGGCCGTCCTTGAAGGTGATGGCCAGGTTCAGCGCGGCCGACAGCGCGTCGAGCGTGGCGCCGGCGACCTGGCCTTCCAGGCCCAGCGGGTTGATCACGCGGCCGACGTCGACGGCGCAGACCACACGCTGGATGACCAGCCGTTCGCCGTCCATGCCCACCTCGATCGCGTGCGCCACGTAGGCGCCGTTGATGTGCCAGCAGGCGAGGCCGAGGCCGTTGACGCTGCGCAGCCAGTTTTTCCACTCGATGCGGTCGGCGACCAGCGTGAGCACGTTGATCAGGCGCCCGGTGTCGAGCACGCCGCCGTTGCCCAGCGCGATCTGCCGCGGCGCGCCGAGCAGGCGCAGCTGGGTGTGCAGCGGATCCTCCCTCAGGCTGTGTGCGATCTCGTCGATGAAGCACTGCACCGCAAAGGCGTTGCTCAGGTGCGGCATGCCGCGCAGCGGGCCACGCGGAATCGCCGACGGCAGCGCGTACCAGTCGCTGCGCAGGTTGGGCACCAGCCCGGCGGGCAGCTGGTTGGCATCCACCTCGGAGGTCCACAGCTGGCCGTCGGGTACGCCGCGATGGTCCAGCGCGGAGGCGCTGGCCATGCGCTGGTCCCAGCCCAGCAGTTGGCGCTTGCGGTCGATGATCACGCTGAGCTGGTGCACGCTGCCGGAGCGGTAGTAGTCGTGGTCCAGATCCTGCTCGCGCGTCCACAGCAGGCGCACCGGCTTGTCGACCGCCTGCGCCAGCATCACCGCCTCGGCGACGTAGTCGTGATCTAGCCGGCGGCCGTAGCCGCCGCCCACGCGCGGCACGCTGATCTCGATCTGCGCGGGGCCCAGGCCGGTCAGCCGCTGCACCACCGCCCAGGCTTTCTGCGGCGCCTGCGTGGGCACGACCAGGCTGGCCTTGTCCTTGTCCAGCCGCACCAGGCAGTTCATCGGCTCGGCGGTGGCATGCGCCAGCCACGGCTGGAAGTAGCTTGCCTGCAGCCGCCGCGCAGCCTTCTTGCCGGCCGCTTCAAGATCGCCGTCGTCGCGCACGCGGGTGGTCGGCGCACCGCTGCCGGCGACCAGTGCAGCGGCCTGCTGCTCGAGCGCGCCGCTGCTTTCGCTGCCGCTGGGGCCGGGCGTCCATTCGAGCTTCAGCTTGCGCCGGCCCTGCAGCGCCGACCAGGTGTCCTCGGCCAGCACCGCCACCGCCGGCGCGATCACCGTGCTGCCCCACGGCTGGTTCGGCTCCGGCTGCAGCTGCACCACTTTCACCACGCCCTTC
>JAJZGE010000072.1 GCA_021798675.1 Pseudomonadota bacterium
CGCAGCCGCTGGCCCGCAGGGCGAGGGGCGGGAAGCCCCGAGTCAAACTGGCGTAGTGCCGCGCGCAGCGCGGCTGGTGGCACGACAAATCGGAGAGATGGCCGAGTGGTTTAAGGCAGCAGTCTTGCTCGCGGAGGCAGGACGCCGGAGCGAACAGCGGCGCAGCCGCTGGCCCGCAGGGCGAGGGGCGGGAAGCCCCGAGTCAAACTGGCGTAGTGCCGCGCGCAGCGCGGCTGGTGGCACGACAAATCGGAGAGATGGCCGAGTGGTTTAAGGCAGCAGTCTTGAAAACTGCCGTAGGTGCAAGCCTACCGTGGGTTCGAATCCCACTCTCTCCGCCATATCTAACGAGAACCCCTTTTTCAGGGGCTTTTTTTTGAGTTGAGAAATGTGGCGCCTGGTCAAGTTGGTTGGTCAACAACCATGCGGCTTGCACACCATCCGTTACACCACGCCTCATCGCGATAGCCAAGGAAGCCAGGCGGAGGAGGCCGCAGATCTGCCCCGCGCGAGCCTCTATGTCACCGATACCAATTTGCTTTCCACCCGGTGCTACGCTGCCGAAGCCCCGCCCGGGGCACCGTCCATTTCATTCTTCAAAGGGGTTGACCATGAACATCACGATACGCCGCGTCCTGCTGGCCAGCATGCTTTCCCTGGGTGTGTCGGCTACGGCTTTTGCCGGGACCCCGCCGGCGACGGGGCTTGGCCAGGCATGGCCCAACGCGGCCGATGTCAGCGCCAATCCGAACTTCCACGTCTACGTGTTCGTGCTGGGGGGCGTGAAGTACGTGCAGGTGAACGATACGAACGGCGATGTCCTGGGCGCGGTGGGTACCGCAGGCGGCCAGTTCATCACCTTGCCGGTGGGCCAATTCGCGCAGCTCGTGACCACGCCGCAGGATCCGGCTGCGGCCACCACCACGGCAACCCCAAGCGCGGCACCTGCCGTGGTATATCAGGACAGCACGACCACGATCACGGCCACCCCACTCAGCAACGGCGCGTTGCAGCTCAATGCTGCTGCCGTAAGTACTGGCGGCGGCACCTGTGACCCGATCGAGTGCAACAACCACCTTCAGTGATGGTTGGCTGGCGGATCGGGCCCCCGGCGATCAGGCGTTGCCGGGGGCCTCGGGCTCGCGCAGGAATACGCTGATCCTGCGGCCGCTTGGCCGCCGTTTCTCTCGGCAGCTGCCCCCGTAGGTCACCGCGCGGTCCTGGATCGCCTGCAGCCCCAGCCCGCTGGTGACCTGCTGCATGTGCGGCAGAAGCTCGTCCCATTGCACCTTTTTCGCGCGCACCCGATCGATATCACCCTCGATGTGCAGCACCACGCTGCGACGGCCGTACTTGCGGCAACGCAGATAGACGTTGATCCTGCCGATGTCCCTGTTGCGGCAAAGCAGGCCCACCGATTCGCAGACGACCCGATAGGCGGCCAGTCGCAGGGCAGGGGGCAATCCATCGCATGGGCCGCGCAACTCGCTCCAGTAGCTGATCCCGGCCACGTCCAGCATCCTGGCCACGGCGCCCTCCCGGATCATCGTGGCGAGGTTGCGATGCCCCCAGGCCACCGGGTAGAGGCCATCGGCCAGCCGGTAGAGCTGGTCCTGGGCGATCAGCGCATGCCGCTGGTACTTGGTGACGCTGGTGCCGGGCTGTGGATGGCTGAGCCGCGCGGACATGGCGGCGAAGCCTGCGTTTACCGTTTCACGCGCCTGTTCAATGGCGCGCGACGCCATGAGCAACTGCGTTTCGCCCGACTGCATGTTGCGCTGGGCCAGGGCCAGAGCCATGCGCAGATCCTGGCGCTCGGTTTCCGTGCGGTGCCGCAGCACGGCGATGCGTTCGCCCAGCAACAGCATCGTGCTGATCGCGAACGCAATGAACACCTGCGCCTGCAAGGTGTGCTGGTCGTAGCGCTCCGGCATCAGCATCGTGATCGCCGTGCTCGCCATCGTTCCGCCGATGGCCGCACCCTGCCAGCCGTGCCGCAGGGTGAGCCAGACCACCGGGATGAACAGGCCGATCTGCACGACCTGGCGCAGGGGCTCGTTCTCCGGCGCCATCAGCGCGATCCAGACCAGCAGCAACAGGATGGGGGCGAGCAGCATCCCGCCCTCGATCAACAACCCGTTCCAGGCCAGCCGGCTGCCGAGGGATGCCCACGAATGACCCTTGCAGAACGCATGTACGCAAAGTATCGCGGGCGTCAGGGTGAGCACGCCGAGGAAATTGCCCAGCCACCATCTCGCCGCCAGCTCGCCGTAGTGCACCACGTAACCGGGTGGCAGCCTGGTCAGGGCCAGCATGGCGGTGTCGTAGCCGGCCAGCAGGAAGGCAAGCAACAGGGCGCAGGCCAGCAACGCACCCATGTTATGTCCGTCCCTGGTCAGGATCGGCCAGCGGTTACGGAAGAGGTTCACGATCGGCATCATGAACACGATGGAGGGCAGCACGTTCAGCACGGCCCAGGTCGTGCCCATCTGGTCCGCGCAGGCCAGGCTCAGATGCGCGAGCGAGACGGCCTCGCCGGCCACCAGGGCGAGCCAGTAGCGGCGATCGACCAGAAGCAGGACGGCAAGATGCAAGCCGGTCAGGATCAGCCAGTGCGAGATGGAAAACTGGCGGAAAAGCGTAACGCCGACGCCGTACACGACGGCGACGGTCAGCTGGCTGCGCCAGGAACCTCGGGTGAATCCCCCTTCCATCCGTTTGCGCCCCGCTCCTTTGTTCGATGGCGGCACAGGAAGCCCCGATGCAGTGACCGAAAACCGGGGCCGAGCCAGTCTAGCGGCAGAGGCCGTGTGCTGCCACACCGTGCCTGGCGGGCCGCCGGACAGGCGCCGCGCCCCGGCGGGCGTTGCGTCTCGCGCGCTCCGCAAGCCTCAACGGATGCGCGTGATGTCACCGTTTCCGTCCACCTGGACCAGGTCGCCCGCGCGGATGCCGCTGGCGTCCTTGACCTGGATGTTCTGGTAGCTGCCGTCGCCCATCTTGATGCGAACGGTCCAATGGGTGCTGCTGCCGGTCTTGTTGCCGATCGCGTGGCCGGCAAAGCCGCCGCCGACCGCGCCGCCCACGGTGGCGAGCTTGCGACCGTTGCCCTTGCCGACCTGGTTGCCGAGCACGCCGCCGGCGATCGCGCCGATGATCGCGCCGGCGGTGCCGTGGCCGCCGCCCTGGGTGATGTTCTGTTCCACGCGCTGCACAGTGCCGCACTGGTCGCAGCGCAGGTAGATGCCGTCGTTGCGCACCAGCACGCCGTTGCCTTGTGCGGCGGCGGTGCCGCTGGCGGCGAAGCCGAGTCCGGCGGTGAGGGAAAGGGCGAGCAGCAGCTTGGCTTTCATGGGGAATCTCCTCCGGTGGGGGCGCGGAAACGATGCGGGCGATCGCAAGTTTATGCCGTTGCGGTCTCCAGCGTGGTGAGCTTCGCGGTGCCTGTCCCGCGACGGATGACGTACTGCGGCGCATGCTGCGAGGCACTTCGGGCAGGTTTGCTTGTGCCAATCGCTGCGGCTTGAAATGGGGAGCCTGCTTCTGCATTCTGCAGCAGCCGCCTCAGCGCGCCGTGAACGAGCCGACCATGCATGCTGCCGTTTCCCCGATGGCTGTGGACGATCTGGTCGGCAGGCTGGCCGATTCGATGGAGCACGGCGATACGCTGGAAGGGCTGGTGCGTCCCCTGCTCGAATTGCTCGAAGCAGTCACCGGCCTGGAGTCGACCTACCTTACCTCCATCGACCACAAGGCTGGCCTGCAGAGCGTGCTCTACGCACGCAACACCCGGCGCCTGAGCGTGGCCGAGGGGTTGACGGTGCCGTGGGAGGACACGCTCTGCCGCCGTGCGCTGGAGGAGCAGGTCCACTACGTCGACGACGTTGCCAGCCGCTGGGGCGACTCCGCCGCCGCGCGCGAACTCGGCATCGCCACCTACGCGAGCGTGCCGGTGCGTACTGCGGGCGGCCAACTGTTCGGCACGCTGTGCGCGGCCAGCGACGAGCCCAGGCCGGAACGTGCCGATGCGGTTACGGTGATGCGCATGTTCTCCCAGATCATCGCGCGCCAGGTCGAGCGCGAGGGGTTGCTGGATGCATTGCGCAAGGCCAACGTTGCGCTGGCGGTCAGTGCGAATACCGACGACGTCACGCGCTTGCCCAACCGGCGCGCCTTGCTCGAGGAAATGCGCCGGCGCCTGAATGCCGCGGCCACCGGCGGCAAGGCCTTGCTGGCGGCGTTCATCGACCTGGATGGCTTCAAGGGCATCAACGACCGCCACGGACACGACGTCGGCGACCGCTTCCTGGTCGCCATCGGCGGGCGGCTGCAGGGCGCCCTGCGCGATGGCGATTTCGTGGCGCGGCTGAGCGGCGACGAGTTCGTGGTGCTTTCGGGCACGCGCCAGGAGGCCGCCGAGCAGGTGGCCAGCGCGATGGCCGAGCGGCTGCAGGCGGCCTGCAGCGGGCATTTCGCGCTCGACGACGTGGTGTTCGATTACGCCGGCCCCAGCATCGGCGTGACGATGTCGCTGCCCGGCGAAACCGACGCGGAGGCCCTGCTCGCGCGAGCCGACGCCGAGATGTACAAGATCAAGCGCCTCCGCCGGCAGCTGCGCGGCGAGTGATCGCCGACGCCACCTGCGGTGGGCTCAGGCTGCGGGAGGCGTGTCCGGCGTAGGGTGGCGCAGCAGCCGCGCCAGCACCGGCGGCGTGACGATCGCGGTCAGCAGCGACATCGCCACGATGATCGCGTACACGCGGTTGTCGAATACGCCGGCGGCAAGGCCGAGGCTGGCGATCACCACGCCCACCTCGCCGCGCGGCACCATGCCGAAGCCCACGATGGCAGCGCCACGCCGGCCCAGCGACAGCGCGCCCAGCCCGCCACCGACGAGCTTGGCCACGATGGCGATGACGGTGACGATCAGCAACGTCCACAGCGCCTCTGCGCTGGCCAGCTCGTGCAGGTCGATCTTGCTGCCGGTGACGACGAAGAAGAACGGCGTGAGCAAAGCCAGCAGCGGCTGCACCTGCTGCTCCAGCAGGTGCTGCTGGCGTGTTTCGGAGGCGACCATGCCGGCCAGGAAGGCGCCGATGATGGCGGCGAGGCCTAGCAGCGTGGAGACGTAGGCGAGGCCCAGGCAAAGCGCCAGCGCGATCAGCAGCGGCGATTGCGCATGGCGCGGCTTGTCGAGCCAGCTCGAGTTCCAGCGCATCACCCGCGCTCCGCCCCAGCCGACCAACGCGATGAAGCCGGCCGCCTCGCACAGCACCAGCAGCAGGTTGCCCGGGTGGATGCCGCCGCCGCCCTGCAGCGACACCACCACGCCCAGCAGCAGCATCGCGAGGATGTCGTCGATCACCGCGGCGCCGAGGATGACGCGGCTTTCCACGCGCTGCAGCGCGCCCAACTCCTGCAGTACGCGCGCGGTGATGCCAGCCGAAGTGGCCACGAAGGCGGCGGCAACGAACATGGATTTGTCCCAGTCGAAGCCGCTGCCGTGTGCCCACAGCGTGCCCATGCCGAACGGCACCAGTACGCCGATCACGCCGACCAGCAAGGCGGTCTTGCCGACTTTCTTGAGATCCTCCAACCGCGTCTCCAGGCCCACCGAGAACAGCAGCAGCACCACGCCGATCTCAGCCAGCACGTCCAACGGAGTGCCGGAGGCGATCTGGTCGGGCGCGATCCAGCCGAGCAGCGAAGGGCCGACCACGCAGCCGGCGGCGATTTCACCCACCACGCCCGGCAACTTCAGCCGTTGCGCGATCTCACCGCCGACCTGGGCGGCGACGAACACGATGAACAGGGTGAGCAGGATGTCGTTGGCGTGATGCATGCAATCCATGCTACACGGCGCGCGCTCAATGTGCGGCGGACAGCGTCTCGGCCGGGCGATCCGGGCGCAGCTGGCCGAACACGCGGCTGGCGGCGGCGGTGACCGCGGCCAGCAGGATCACGGTCCAGCGGAACGCGACCACGAAATCCTCGGGCGTATGCCCGCGCAGCAGCACCTGCATCAGCAGCGTGGAAAGCGCGATGCCGAAGCTCATCGCGAGGTATTGCACGGTGGAGGCCATCGACGAGGCCATCGAGGCATGCTTGATGTCCAGGTCGTTGTAGATGAGGGTGTTCATCACGGTGTACTGCAGGCCGGCGAAGCAGCCATAGCCGAAGGTGAACAGGGCGATCAGCCATGCCGGCGAGTTCGGCCCGAACAGCGCGAACGCAGCCAGCAACAGCGCTACCAGCGAGGTGTTGCCCAGCAGCAGCCGGCGATAGCCGAAGTGCGCCAGCGCGCGGTTGACCGCCCACTTCGCAGCGATCGAACCCAGCGCCTGCGGCACCATCATCAGGCCGGCCGCCAAGGGCGACCAGCCGCAGCCCACCTGCAGGAACAGCACCAGCAGCAGGAACATGCCGGAGATGCCGAGCCGCGTGGAGAGGCCACCGGCCAGCGCCACCCACACGCTGCGCACCCGCAGCAGGGATAGGTCGGCCACCGGATGTGCGGTGCGCCGGCTGTGCCACACGTAGGCGATGCCGAGCAGCACCGCGATGCCGCTGCACGCAGCCATTCCGGCCCACGGCACCGGGCTGCCGCCGGCCAGTTCCGACGCGGCGAGCAGCAGCGCGGAGGCCACGGCGAACAGCAGGAAGCCCAGGATGTCGAAACGGTTGGCGCGTTCCAGCCGGTACTCTGGCATGTCGCGCCGGTTCATCCAGACGCCGGCGATCGCCACCGGAACGTTGATCAGGAAGATCAGCCGCCACGAGGTGTATTCCACCAGCGCACCGCCGAGCAGCGGCCCCAGCACCGAGCCGAGCAGGCCGAAGGTGGCGACCGTGCTCATCGCGCCGACGAATTCACGCCGGTCGATGCTGCGCGCCAGCACGTAGCGCCCCACAGGCATCAGCGCGGCGCCGCCCACGCCCTGCAGCACGCGCGCGGCTACCAGTTGCGGCAGCGTCTGCGATACACCGCACAGCAGCGAGCCGACGCCGAACAGCACGATGGCTACGCCGAATACCCGGCGCGTGCCGAAGCGGTCGCACAGCCATGGCGTGGTCGGAATCAGCACGGCCAGCGTCAGCACGTAGCTGGTCAAGGCGCTGCGCATGCCCAGCGGCGTTTCCTTCAGCGCGTCGGCCATTGCCGGCACCGCGGTGTTGACCACGGTGGAGTCCAGCGCCTGCATGAAGAACGCCGCTGCCACCAGCCACAGCAGGCCGCGGTAGCGTACGAGCGAGGAGGTCGCAGGAGCCGCGGCCTCGGCGGCCGATGCGACGGCAGCGGCTTCGGGGGTGGGCTCGGCGGAGGGCGGGGACATCGCACGCATGATAGCTGCTGCGGCAGCTTTCCCTTCGCCGCGCCGCGACGCAGAGTCAGCCCCGTTTCATCGTCGGCCTAGGGATGGGGCTTGAAGCGGTGCACGAAGCCCACCTGGAAGCCGCCCGGCAGCCAGCCGATGATCAGCGGTGACTGCCGGCGCGTTGCCCAGATGCCCACGCCGGCGCCCAGCGCGGCGCCTGCCAGCACGTCGGTCTGCCAGTGGCCGTGCGTCTTCATGCGCGCCACCGCGTCGTAGGTCGGCAGCAGCGCCAGCGCGTAGACCGCGGGGTGCTCCTGGCCGTAGTTGGC
>JAJZGE010000073.1 GCA_021798675.1 Pseudomonadota bacterium
AGGGGCGCAAGATTAGCAGAACCCCGTCGGGCGGCTCCGCTGCAGCGGGCGCGGCGATTGGCGATACTGTGGTGATGAGTCCTCTGCGCCGTCTGCATCATCTCGCCGCCGGCCTGCTGCTGGCAGTCGCTGCGCTGGCCGCAACGGCGACCGGTACACCCGCGCTGCCGGGCGCCACCAGCACAGCGATGCTGGCCCGACAGATCGGCGCGCAGATCCGCCAGCCGCGCTTTGCCGCCGCCCGCTGGGGCATCGCGGTGGTGTCGCTGGACAGCGGCCGCGTGCTCTACACGCGGCATGCCGACCAGCTGCTGCAGCCGGCCTCCACTGCCAAGCTGTTCACCGCCGCGCTGAGTCTGGCCACGCTGGGCGCGGACTACCGGATTCCCACCCAGCTGCTTGGCCACGGCCGGGTCCGCCACGGCCGCCTGGACGGCCCGCTGATCCTGCGCGGCATGGGCGACCCCACGCTGGGCACAGCCGCCAGCCGCGACTGGGCCGATCAGCTGGCCAGCCAGCTGGCGGCGCGCGGGATCAAGCGGGTGCGCGGCGACCTGATCGCCGACGACAGCTACTTCAGCGGCCCGTGGTTCGGCAGCGGCTGGGAAGCGGACGACCTGCAAAGCGGGTTCGCGGTGCCTGCTTCCGCATTGAGCGTGGGGGAAAACGTGGTCGACGTGACGGTGACGCCGGCCGCCTCCCCGGGGCTGGCGGCCAGCCTCACCCTCGATCCGATCGACGGCATACCGGACCTGTCCGGACAGATCCTCACCACGCCATCGAGCGCGCCCACCGACATCAACCTGTACCGGGCCCCGGGCAACAGTCGCCTGTATGCGTTCGGCACGGTGGCCGCACATGCACCGCCTCAACACTACAAACTGGCGGTGGTCGATCCCGCACGGCTGGCCGGGCAGCTGCTGCGCGAGGCGCTGACGCGGCAGGGCATCCGCTTCAGCGGCAAGGTGCGCGTGCTGCACTGGCCGCAGGACGACACGGCCCTGCTGACGCACGCCGACGTGCTGGCCGAGGTGTGGTCGCCGCCGCTGATGGAGATCCTGCAGCGCGGCCTGAAGCGTTCGCAGAACCTGTACCTGCAGAATCTGCTGCTCAGCGTCGGCGTGCACACCCGGTCCAGCGATCCCGCGACCGGCTTCACCAGCAGCGAGGGCCACGCCATCCATGCGCTGCAGCAGCTGCTGGCGACGATCGGCATTGCGCCCTCGGCCAGCCTGCTCGATGAGGGTACCGGGCTGTCGCGGCGCGATCTGGTCACGCCCAACGCGCTGGTGCATCTGCTGGTCTACATGGCGGCGCAGCCCTGGGGCGAGCGCCTGCGCGCCGCGCTGCCAATCGCCGGCGTCGACGGCACCCTGCACGGACGCATGCGCGGCACCGCGGCCGCAAACAACCTGCACGCCAAGACCGGCAGCATGACCGGTGTGGACAGCCTGGCCGGCTATGTCACCAGCGCGGCGGGCGAGCGGCTGGCGTTCGCGATCATGCTCAACAACTACCGGCCGCCGGCCGATGGGCCAAGCGCGAGCAGCGACGTCGACGCGATCGCGCTGCTGCTGGCGAATTACCGTGGGCGCGAATGACTACCTGCTCCACGGCGCAGCCGTCTCTAGCCGGCCAGATACTGCAGCGTTTCCCTGCCGATCTTTTCCGGCGTGTCGGTGGGGGCATAGCGCTTCACCACCTGGCCGTGCGCATCCACCAGGAACTTGGTGAAGTTCCACTTGATCGACTCGCTGCCGAGAATGCCCTTGCCCTCGCTCTTCAGCCATTGGTACAGCGGATCGGCGTGCTCGCCGTTGACCTCGAGCTTGGCGAACATCGGAAACGTGACGTCGTAGCGGGTACTGCAGAAGGTCTTGATCTCGGCCTCGTCGCCGGGCTCCTGGTGACCGAACTGGTCGCAGGGAAACCCCAGCACCACCAGGCCGCGATCGCGCTGGTCCTGCCACAGCGCCTCCAGCCCCTTGTACTGCGGCGTGAAGCCGCATTTGGAGGCGACATTGACGATCAGCAGGGTCTTGCCACGCCATTCGGCGAGTGAGCGTGGCTGGCCGTCGATATCGCGCACGCTGAAATCGTAGATGGTGGACATGATGGTTCTCCACGGAGAATGCCGTTCCCGCAGTCTACGGCATGATCCGGCCGTGCCGGCGGCCGCTGGCTAACCCTGCGTGGCGGGAATCTCGAACACCTGGCGCAGGTAGGCCACGTAGGCCGCGTCCTCGCACATGTTCTTGCCCGGCGAGTCGCTCAGCTTGGCCACCGGCTGTCCGTTGCAGCGGATCATCTTGATCACGATCTGCAGCGGCGTTGGCCCGACGTCGTTGGTCAGGTTGGTGCCCACGCCAAATGCCAGCTGGCAGCGGTCACGGAAGTGCGCGTACAGCTGCATCACCTTCGGAATATCCAGGCCGTCGCTGAACACCAGGATCTTGCTGCGCGGATCGACGCGGTTGGCCCGATAGTGAGCCAGCACCTTCTCGCCCCAGGCAAACGGGTCGCCGGAATCGTGCCGGGTGCCGTCGAACAGCTTGCAGAAATACATGTCGAAATCGCGCAGGAATGCGTTGAGCCCGTAGACGTCGGACAGCGCAATGCCGAGATCGCCGCGATATTCCTTCGCCCAGGCCTCCAGCGCCGCCACCTGCGAATCGCGCAGGCGCGGCCCCAGCGCCTGATGCGCCTGCAGGTATTCGTGCGCCAGCGTGCCGAGCGGCGTCAGCTCGAGCTTGCGCGCCAGCCACACGTTGCTGGTGCCAGCCAGCTGTGCGCCGAGCTCGTCGCGCAGGGTGCTCGCCACTTCCTCGTGCCATGCGCGCGAGTAACGCCGCCGCGTGCCGTAGTCGGCGATGCGGCAGCCGGCGTAATCCGGCGTGTCACGCAGCAGCGCGATTTTCGCGCGCAGCCGGCGCCGGCCTTCGTCCAGGTCGAGGCCAGCGCTGGTGTGGCGGAAGTAAACTTCGTTGACGATCGCCAGCAGCGGCACCTCGAACAGGATCGTGTGCAGCCACGGGCCGCGGATGCGGATCTCGATCTCGCCGCTGCCCGCGGCGGCCGCGGCGATCTGCACATACTTTTCGTTGAGCTGGAACAGACCGAGAAAATCGACGAAGTCGCTCTTGATGAAACGCCAGCCACGCAGATAGTCCAGCTCCGCCGCAGTGAAGCGCAGCTGGCACAGCGCAGCCAGCTCGGTGCGGATCTCCTCGATGTACGGCACCAGATCAATGCCCGGGTTGCGGCACTTGAAGCGGTACTCGACCTGCGCCGCCGGATACTGGTGCAGCACCAGCTGCATCATGGAAAATTTGTACAGGTCGGTATCGAGCAGCGATTCGATGATCATCGCGATCAGGCAGCCAGAGAGGCGCCCGGTCCGGCGCGATCAGTGATTATCCACGCGACGTGGCAGCACGGGCCAGCGATCGTGCGGGCGGCTCTTGCAGCAGACAAAAAGAAACCCCATCAGCCAGGGGAGGACTGATGGGGTTTGTCAGGCGGCCTCCAGGGGAGGAAAGGCCGGCCCCTCAGTGGCGCGATACCGCTGCTCCACTTCCTGTCGCCGTCACGGCGATACGAGGCTTAGTGTGGCCGCGGCGATGTGAGTTCAAGGTATAGGTCGAAGCTGTTCAGCTTTGCGACAGGTCGATCCCGCGTCGGCGCGCCGATCAGCGCTGCGCGATGCGATCGCAAGATCCTGCATGCAGGCCTCCGCACTGTTCTGGCCCGCCAGCAGCGCCTGCAGCGTGGCCTCGCGCTGCGACCTGGGCTCGCACGCCAGCATGCGCACGCGGGCGTAAAACGCTGGCCAGCTGCGCCCGGCGCGCTCGAACAGCGCGGCAAACGCCGGCTTCCAGCGGTCGTACAGACCGAACGGCAGCAGCCGCGCGTTGTTGATCGGCGCCGCCACCCACGCGTCGTAGCGGTGGTCATGCGGCCAGTGCTGATCGCGCCAGGCGGCATAGCGCACGCGGAATGCCGCGATCTCGCGCTGCTTGGCGGCCGTCATCGCCGCGGCGTCCAGCCCGCTGGCATACAGCGTTTTCAGCCGCGTGCGCAGATCCAGCACCAGCCGGGTGAAGTCGTCATCGATGGCCTGCGCGCGCTGGTCCGGTGGCGGCAGGCCGCGGGACTGCCGCCATTCGCGCAGACCCTCGTCCTGCACGAAGCTGGCGAAGGATTCGTTGAAAGCGGTGTCACCCTTCACGTAGATCAGCTGATGCGCCAGTTCGTGGAAAATCGTGCCGTCCAGTTCGTCATCGTCCCAGCGCAGCATGCTGGAGAGGATCGGATCGGCGAACCAGCCCAGCGTGGAATACGCCGGCACGCCGCCGATCCACACGTCGTCGCCACGCGCGCGCAGCCTCGCCGCATCGGCGAGGGCGTCGGCCTGGGCGAACCAGCCGCGATAGGCCACGCAGCCGGCGATCGGAAAACACTGCGGCACCGCCTCCACCGAAAACGGCGGCGCGGCGAACACGTTCCACACCACGTAAGGCCGCTGCAGCTGCACGTAGCCGGTGTAGCTGCGATTGTCCGGCAACCCCAGTCGCCGCGAGGCAAACCGGCGCGCCGCCAGCGCCCGTGAGAGACGCGCCGCCAATGTCGGGGCGGTCGCCGGATCGCGCAGCACGGCGCTGACCGCGCGGCGATGCAGGATCAGCTCGCCCTGCCCGCGCACCGCCTGCGCGTAGTAGCGCAGGCTGCTGCAGCCGCACAGCAGAAGGCCCATCGCCGCGAGTGCGATGGGCCTTGCAGTACGCCTGTGCCATGGCAGCCAACCGGATACGAACATGCTGCCATTGTGCCTCAGGCGTCAGCGGTGCTCATCCTTGTGGTCGCCGCGCCGCTGATGGTCGCCGCGATGATGGTCGTTGCCACGGCCGCGACCGCCACCCTGATGACCACCCTGGTCGTGGCCGCCACGGTCACCACCATCGTGGCCACCCCCGTGGCCACCCTCCTGACCACCGCCCTGCCATTGACCCTCATGGCCCTGCTGCCAGTGGCCGCGGCCCTCGCCGTGCCAGTCACGACCACCATCGCGATAGCCGGAGCCTCCGTACCAGCCACTGCTGATGCCCACGCTCACTCCGGGCGCATAGCCGTAATAGCCGCCGCCGTAGTAGCTGCTGCCGTAGTAGCCACCGTCGTAGTAGCCGGGCGCCGAGTAGTAGCCGTCGTCATACACGGCGGTGCGCTGCCCGTAGTAGGCATCGCCGCCCGCGCCATCGCTGCGCACGTAGCTGTAGCCCGGATCGTAGTAGCAACCCGACAGTGTCGCCGCGGCAACCACCAGGACCAGGCCACTCAAAAGGCGTTTCATGATGCGTCTCCACAGGGAGTGACAGGCTCAATCTGGAACCCGGCACTTGAACGCGTACTGAGTGCCCGTCCCTCGATGGGCGGGCGTTTACCTCTCAGCCATCGGCGCGATCCTCTGCCCGTCGCCGCGGCCGGTCGGCAGGGTCAGCCCTTGCGCCGGCCCTGCTCGCCGCGTTCGTGCGCCAGCGCGTGGCCGAACGCCGCCTCGCTGGAGATTCCACCCGCCGCGGCCGGCGCCGTCGCGTGAGCATCCGCCGCGTCCGCGTGCGACGGGATCGATTCGGCCCCGGGCCAGGTCGGCCCCTGCCGCACCCGCTCCTGCTTGGTTTCAAGCAGCGCCTGGATATGCGCCACCGCCTGCTCCGGACTGATGTGCTTGATCGGCGCCTCAACCGGCGTGCGTTTGCGCGTGACCGGCGTGGCCATGGGCTTGCGGCTCGATGCCGGTTTCACCGCCTGCTTCACCGCTTTGGAGGCGGCGCGTCTGGCAGCAGGCCTTTTCAGTGCAGTTTCTTTCGCGGCTTTGCCGGCGGTTTTGCTTGCGACCGGCTTGGGTACGGCACGTTTGGCTGGCGCTTTGCTGACGACGGGTTTCCCGGCCAGCTTCCTCGCCAATGGCTTCCTTGCGGCGGATTTAAGGGTCGCGGTCTTGCCCGCTGTCACCTTTTTCGCTGTCACCTTCTTTGCAGCCGGCTTTTTCATTGCTGTCGGCTTCGCGACCGGTTTCTTTGCCGCCGACTTCGGGACGGTGGCCTTCTTGGCAGCCTCGCGCGGCGCCGACTTGGCGGCCGCCCCGGGTGACCGTGGGTTTTTGACAGGTTTCCTGGAAACCGGTGCTTGCTTTGCCGCGGACTTCTTCGTGGCTGACGTGCGGGTCGTGGCCATGCGTTCGTTCTCCTGCGGTGCGGTGATGAGGTGTTCTGGTGAAGGTGCCCTGATGAGACATGCCCTGATCAATCTGACCTGATGCGCGCACCGTGAGTATGCGCGCGCGGCGGCTGCAGCTCAGCACCGGCCGCGTGATCTTTCCGTCATCGGTTCGCGCGCCTGCATGCGTGGCGCATCCTGGGGATGCGATCAGCGAAAGCTCGGATGCGCCAGCGCATTGAGGAAATACGGCAGCACCCGCGGGTTCACCAGCAGGGTGAACAGCACGCCGTACGCCGCACCCCACAGGTGCGCGCTGTGGTTGATGTTGCCCTGGCCGCGCCGATCCATGTAGACCGAGTAGCCGGTGTAGAGCAGCGCGTAGACGATCGCCGGCATCGGGATCACCAGCACCAGGATCTGCGACCACGGCGCCAGCAAGACGTAGGCGAACAGCACCGCCGAGACCGCCCCCGACGCGCCGAGGCTGCGGTAGTTGGGGTTGGCGCGATTCTTCAGATAGCTCGGCAGGATCGAGATCACCAGGCCGCCGATGTAGAACAGCGCGAAGCCGAAGCTGCCCAGCTGCGCGCTGAAGAACTGCTCCATCACCCGGCCAAAGAAAAACAGCGTGAGCATGTTGAACAGCAGGTGGCCGAAATCCGCATGCACCAGGCCGTACGTCACCAGCCGGTGGTATTCGCGCTGGCGGGTGATCGCTGGCGGCCACAGGATCAAATCATTCATCAGGCGGCCGTTTTGCAGCGCCATGAACGAGACGACGCAGGTGATGGCGATGATGACCAGGGTGATCGGCATGAACGGTTCCGCGGCGGGTGAACAAGGCGTGGCATCTTGGCGTGCCCGGGTGCACTTGTCGACCAGCGGCCTCGCGGCGGCCAGTGTCGGCTTATGCGGGGGCGTCATGCGGATATGACCAATGCTCACTGCCCGGATCGGCTCGACATGGCTATCATCCGCTACCTCGCGCGGTGCGCGCCGCTCCACGGACATCATCATCTTGCTTCGCTACCTGCATCTGGATGTCTTCGCCGCCACGCCCGGCGGCGGCAACCATCTGGGCGTGGTGATCGGCGCCGCAGCCTGGAGCGCCGCGGCGATGCAGCGCTTCGCGCGCTGGACGGCGCTGGTGGAAACCACCTTCCTGCTGCCGCCCACCGATCCCGCGGCCAGCTACCGCGTGCGCATCTTCACCCCGCACAAGGAGATCCCGTTCGCCGGCCATCCCAGCATCGGCAGCGCGCACGCGGTGCTGGCTTGCGGCCTGGCCGCACCGCGCGACGGGCTGCTGTGGCAGGAATGCGGTGCCGGCGTGCTGCCGATCCGGGTCGAAGGTGTGGGCTTCGAGCGCGAACTGCTGCTGCGCTCACCCGACGCGCGCGTGCTGGATACGGGATCGGTGGG
>JAJZGE010000074.1 GCA_021798675.1 Pseudomonadota bacterium
TCGCGCCAACGGCCGCCGCGATGGGGTGGGTCAGTGCGACAACACGCGTAGCGCCGCGCCGCCGGGCTGGTAACCGCGCGCCAGTGCATGCTGCACGTAGGCCACGGCGCGGCGCACGGCGCTGCGTGGCGACCGCCCCCCGGCTAGGCCGGCGGCGACCGCCGAGGCCAGCGTGCAGCCGGTGCCGTGCGCCTCGAGTTTCAGCCGGGGATGGCGCAACTCCATCACACCGCGCGCGTCGAAAAAGCGGTCCACCACCTCGCGGCCGCCGCCGTGGCCGCCCTTCAGCAGCACGCTGCCGGCGCCCAGTGCACGCAGGTCGGCGCCGGCGCGCATGCAGTCATTCGGGCTGCGGAGCGGGTAGCCCAGCAGCGCCTCGGCCTCGGGCAGGTTGGGGGTGAGCACGTCGGCCAGCGGGATCAGTTCGTTCAGCAGCACCGCGATGGCGTTCTCGTCGAGCAGCCGCGCGCCACTGGTGGCGATCATCACCGGATCGACCACCAGCCACGCCGGCTTGCGTGCCGCCATCTCGCGCGCCACCAGCCGCACGATCGCCGCGCTGCCCAGCATGCCGGTCTTCACCGCGCCGACGGGAAAGTCGTCGAACACTGCGGCGATTTGGCTGCGGATGTGCGCGAGCGGCACCGGGTGTACCGCGGTCACGCCGCGCGTGTTCTGCGACGTGATCGCGGCGATGGCCGACAGCCCATGTACCCGATAGGCATGGAAGGTCTTCAGGTCGGCCTGGATGCCCGCACCACCGCCGGAGTCGGAGCCGGCGATGGTGAGGGCGATTGGCAGTGTTGCTTGGAGCATGGGCGGTATCAGGAGGAGGGCGTGGCCTTCCTCAAAAGGTAGAAAGTCCCGATCAGCAGGCAGGCAAGGCCGAAGATGTGCGCACCCCATTGGCCCATCAGGTAACCCGCGGCGTAGACCGTATCTCCCGCCGGGGCAGCATGGGCCGTGTGCCCCGCAATCCAGCGACAGGTCATGAAGCCTCCCAACAGGATGCCGACGGCACCAAGGATCTTGTCACGCATCTGGATCTCCCTTTCGTGCATGCGGGTAGCCGGTCGATGTCCGCTATTACAGTGCCTCGGACGCAAAATCCGCGAGTCGCGAACGCTCGCCGCGACGCAGGGTGACGTGCGCCGAGTGTTCCCATTGCTTGAAGCGGTCCACCGCGTAGGTGAGGCCGGAGGTGGTTTCGGTGAGGTAGGGCGTGTCGATCTGCTCGACGTTGCCGAGGCAGACGATCTTGGTGCCGGGGCCGGCGCGGGTGATCAGGGTCTTCATCTGCTTGGGCGTGAGGTTCTGCGCCTCGTCGATGATCAGGTAGCGCGACAGGAAGGTGCGTCCGCGCATGAAGTTGAGCGAGCGGATCTTGATCCGCGAGGCAAGCAGGTCGTTGGTGGCCTGGCGGCCCCACGAGCCGCCTTCCTCGGGGTTGGCGAGCACTTCGAGGTTATCGGTGAGCGCGCCCATCCACGGCGTCATCTTCTCCTCCTCGGTGCCGGGCAGGAAGCCGATGTCCTCGCCCACGCTGACGGTGGCGCGGGTCATGATGATCTCGCGGTAGCGCTGCTGGTCCATCACCTGGGCCAGGCCGGCAGCCAGTGCCAGCAGGGTCTTGCCGGTACCGGCGGTGCCGAGCAGGGTGACGAAGTCCACGTCGGGATCCATCAGCACGTTGAGCGCGAAGTTCTGCTCGCGGTTGCGTGCCGCGATGCCCCACACGTGATGATTGGCGTGGCTGTGGTCGTCCATCAGCGCGAGCGTGGCCTTGTCGTCGTCGACCCTGAGCACGCGCAATTCCACGCCGCCTTCGCCGGGCAGGTAGAGGCACTGGTTGGGATGCCAATCCTCGTCCTCGCGGCGCGTCAGCTTGTAGTAGGTACGGCCACGCTCGTTCCAAGACTGCACTTCCGGATGCGTGTCCCAGAAGTTCTCCGGCAGGGCGTTGGAACCGGTGTAGAGCAGGGCGAAATCGTCCAGCGCGCGGTCGTTCTCGTAGTCCTCCGCGTCGATGCCGTAGATCTTCGCCTTGATGCGCAGGTTGATGTCCTTGCTGACCAGGATCACCGCGCGCTCGGGATTCTGCTCGCGCAGTTCGATCACCGCGGCGAGGATCAGGTTGTCCGCCTTGCCGTGGTTGGCGCTAGTGCGCTGCTGGAAATACAGCCGGCCCACGGCGCCGCCGCGCTTGAGGTTGACGCCCTGCGGGTTGGTCAGCTCCAGGCCGTTGCTGATGCCGTGGCCGTTGCCGCGCACGATCAGCTCGTTGAGGAAACGGCTGACCTGGCGGCCGTTGCGCGAGACTTCGGAGGCGCCCTTCTTCTTCTCGTCCAGTTCCTCCAGCACCGTCATCGGGATGAACACGTCGTGCTCTTCGAAGCGGAACAGCGACGTCGGGTCGTGCAGCAGCACGTTGGTATCCAGGGCGTAGATGCGCTTGCTTGCGGTCATGCGGCAGGAACCTCGCGTGGGACAATACGAAGGGAACGCGGCAGGGCGGGTGCCGCGGCGGCGATGGCTTGCAGCGGTGCGGTCACTTGGCGGGGATGGCGTCGAGCACGGCCTGTGCGTGGCCGGGCACCTTCACGCCGCGCCATTCGGCGGCCAGCTTGCCGTCCGGCGCGATCAGGAAGGTGCTGCGCACCACGCCCATGTGTCGCTTGCCGTAGAGGACCTTCTCGTGGATGACATCGAAGGCCTTGCACCAGGTTTCGTCCGCGTCGGACACCAGCGGGAACGGCAGTTCCTGCTTCGCGGCGAAGTTGGCGTGGGATTTCGCCGAATCACGCGAGACGCCGACGACCTCGGCGTTGCGCTTGCGGAATTTCGGGTAGAGGTCGCGGAAGTCCTGCGCCTCGCTGGTACAGCCCGGGGTGGCATCCTTGGGGTAGAAATACACCACGATCCACTGGCCCTTAAGGTCGGCGAGCTTAAGCGTGCCGCCGTCGCCGGTGATGCCGCTGAGGGCGGGGGCCTTCTTTCCGATATCTGGCATGGTCTCTCCGGAAACCCGGCGGGGTCTCGCTGTTGTGCGAGGAGAGACTAGCGCGATGAATGTGACGGAGACAGCCTTGTCAGCGGGCATCGTACAGGCGCATCCTACGAACTCGCGTCCGCGCCGGATCGGCTGCCGAAGTCGCTAGAACTTCACCGGATCCATGATGGCGTCCAGGTTCAGCCCATCGCACAGTTCCAGGAAGTCGTCGCGCAAGGCGGCGATGTGCAGATCGGACGGAATGCCGATCGTGAACTGCGCCTGGAACATCTCCGCGCCTGTCTGCATGGCGTGGTAGCGGGTGGAGTGCAGTTGCTCCACGCTGATGCCCTGCTGGCTGAAGAACTCCACGATGCGCGCCACGATGCCCGGGCGGTCGGCGGAGATGATCTCCACCATGTACGGCAGCAGATGCGAGTTCGGCTCGCGCGGCGTGGTGCGGTAGTGGGCCAGGCGCAGGTTTTCGTCTCGTGCCAGCTTGTTCAGCGCGGTCTCTAGCTTGGCCAGTGCGTCCCAGGCGCCGTTGGCCAGCAGCATGATCGATACCTCGTTGCCGATGGTGGCCACGCGCGATTCGGCCAGGCTGCAGCCGGCATCGGCAATGCGGCGGGTGAGCGCGGTGAGCGGCGAATGGGCGGCCGAAGTCAGTGCGTGGATCAACAGCTGGTTGTCGCTGCCCGAACGGGCGGGGGGCGTCGGTTTCAATGGAATGGCCTGTGCCGGAACCCGCGCGGCGCGGGAATCGCGCCAGCCAGCTTACTTGCCGCTCCAGCAAGCCCGCAAGTAACATGCAAGGCTGGTTTATCAAGCGGTATTCGACCCTTGGACATTCGCGGAAGCATCTGCGCGCTGGCGACGCCGTTCGCGTCCGACGGCGCGCTCGACCTGCCGGCGTTCGCGCGCCTGCTCGACTACCAGCTCGCCGGTGGCACGCAGGCGCTGGTGGTGGCCGGTTCCACCGGCGAGGCGCACATGCTCGAGCACGACGAGTTCGATCGCCTGCTCGCGTTTGCGGTGGAGCATGTCGCCGGCCGCGTGCCGGTGATCGCCGGCACCGGCGAGGCGGGCACCGCGAAGACCGTGGCGCTCACGCGCCGCGCCAGGGCGCTGGGCGCCGATGCCGCGCTAGTGGTGACGCCGTACTACGTGCGCCCCACGCAGGAAGGCATGCGGCGTCACTTCCTCGAGGTCGCCGAACACGGCGGCTTGCCGGTGCTGCTCTACAACGTGCCGGCCCGTACCGCCTGCGACCTGCTGCCGGAGACGGTGGCGCAGCTCGCCGGGCACCCCGCCATCGTCGGCATCAAGGAGGCACGTGGCGACGCCGAGCGCATCGCCGCGCTTGCGGAACTTGCGCGCCCGGATTTCGTCTATCTCTCCGGCGACGACGGTACGGCGGCGCAGGCCATGCTGGCCGGTGCTGCCGGCACCATCTCGGTGGTGGCGAACCTGGCGCCGAGGGCGTTCCGTGCGCTGTGCGACGCGGCGACGGGTGGCGATCGTGCCGCCAGCGCGCGTTGTGACGACGTGCTGGCTCCCTTGGTGCAGGCGCTGAACTGCGCACCCAACCCGATTGCGGTGAAGGCCGGTTTGCCGGAACTGGGGCTGGGTACGGCGCTGCCGCGGTTGCCTCTGGTGGAGCTGGCCGAAGGCCCGGATCGCGCCCGTTTGCGCGATGCGCTGTCCAGTCTGGCATCCTTGGCGCACGCCGCCTGATCGCAAGCCGCCCTGGCGGCCATCAACGAACCTTCCACGGAAACCCTTGCATGAAGAAATCCTCGCTACTCGTGACCCTGCCGGCGCTGGCCTTTGCGGGCCTGTTGCTCTCCGGTTGCGGCATGTTCCGATCCACGAAGGCGTGGGAAACGGCCAAGCAGGAGGCTCCGCTGGAAATCCCGCCGGGCCTCGATACGCCTCCGGCCACCGCGGCGCTGGTGATTCCGCCGCCGGGTTCGGGCCAGCAGGCCGCGATCCCTGCGGGCCAGATCTCGGACGCCTTCGTGGTCAACGGCAGCGTCGATGGCACCTACCAGAAAGTGGGCCAGCTGCTGGCCGCCGGTAGCGCCGGCAAGGTCGTCAGCCACGACGACAGCGCGCACACCTACACCGTGAACGTGGTGGGCGGCGAAGACGTGACGCTGAAGAAGAAGGGTTTCTTCGGTCGTCTGTTCAGCCACAAGGACAAGAGCGCCACCACCGGCACGCATCCGGTCCAGGTCACCGTGAATCCCAGTGGCAGCAGCGCCAGCGAAGTGCGTGCGCAGGGCAGTGCCGGTGCGGTCGCCAAGCTGATCGATACGTTGAAGAAGGGCATGGCCGGCTGATCGGTGCGCCATTCCGTAACGAAAATGCCGCCCGATGGGCGGCATTTTCGTAGGTGCCGGGGAGAACTGCGGTCCTTGCGTGCCGCGGTCCCCGATTCAGGCTCAGCGCTGGAGCAGCTTGAGCTTGTCCGGCTTGCCCTCCCAATCCTTTGCGTCGGGCAGGCCATCCTTGCGCTCGGTGATGACCGGCCAGGCTTTCGCCAGCTCGGCATTCAACGCCACGAACGCCTCCTGCCCGCCGGGCACATCGTCTTCCGGATAGATCGCGTTGATCGGGCATTCCGGCTCGCACAACGTGCAGTCGATGCACTCGTCCGGATCGATCACCAGGAAGTTCGGGCCTTCGTGGAAGGCATCGACCGGGCAGACTTCCACGCAGTCGGTGTACTTGCACTTGATGCAGTTGTCGGTGACGACAAAGGTCATGGGATGGGGCTCTTGCGTTCGAGTGGGTAGGGATGAGCCATTGCTGGCCCACCCCTCCCTAAGAACCGTGCGTGCGACTTATCACCGCACACGGCTCCAATTTGACAAAGCCCCTATCTAGGAGCCGGTTTCTCTACTGTCAAACCCAGACGATGAACCTGAGTGTGGCAGAACGGGTGCAATAGTACCCGATTGGAAAGCGCGTCCGAACCGCCCAATACCCGATACAGCAGGTGATGGTCGTGCCAGCCGGTTTCCTTGGTGATCGGGTGCTTGCAGACCAGACACCGCCCCGCCTGTTCGCTGTAGAGGGCCAGCCACTGCTTCCGGTGGCGCCTGCTCGAAAGCAGTCGTCGCCGTTGCAGTTCCTCGCCGTACAGCTCCCAGGCCGGGTCAAAGGGGTTGAACTCCCCCTTGATCTTCCGGTGTCGTTCGATGGCCGTTGCACTCAGGGAGTACAACGCTAACCGGGCCATTATCCCGTTGTCTTTCACGGTCGCGGTAGAAAACACCCAGCTTCTTCCCTCCATGGGCGGAAAGTACTTCTTCCGTATCCATGCAAGGCTCTTGTTGGGATGCCTCCGACATGACCACCGCCAGAGCGCCCCGAAAAGCAGGTGCTCCATGCGGCTGAACGCCTGTTTGGCCACCACGGGGCGGTGGTAGTTCGCCCAGCCCCGCAGCATCGGATTCAGCAGGCGGATCAGATCCGCCTGTTTCACCGTCTTGTGACTGCTGATGACCCCCTTTACCTTGCGATAGAACGCTTGCGCGTTCTTCTTGCTCGGCTTGATGAGCAGCTTTCCGCGGTACTTGCGGAAGTTCCACCCCAAGAAGTCAAAGCCTTCGTCCATCGGCACGATGCGCGTTTTCTCCATGGATAGCTGCAGCCCCCGCTCCGCGAGGAACCGCTCTACCCACGGCTTCACTTCATCCTCCAGTACCTCTTTCGAGACACCGGTGATGACGAAGTCATCCGCGTACCGCACCACGTTCACCTTCATGCGCTTGGCTTTGACTACGCCAAGTATTGCCCTCAGGTGAGCCGCGAGCCCGGATTCCAACCCATTCAGTGCCACGTTCGCCAGCACAGGGCTGATGATGCCGCCCTGCGGCGTTCCGGCCATCGTGTCCTCGTACCTTCCTTGGTAAAGCGTCCCGGCCTTCAACCACTTCCGCAGAATGTCCTTGTCCATACGGGTGTGGCCTATCAGCCAGTCGTGGTCGATGTGATCGAAACAGCCCTTGATGTCCGCTTCCAAGACCCACGCAGCAGAATCCTGCTTGGACAGAGAGGCAAACAACTGTCCCATGGCGTCGTGTGTCGAGCGGTGTGACCGAAAGCCGTAGCTGTTCGGGTCGCTCGTCGATTCCACCACCGGATCCAGCGCCAGCAGGTAAAGCGCCTGCATGGCTCGGTCGAGCATCGTCGGAATGCCCAAAGGGCGCTTCTTGCCGTTGCTCTTGGGGATGAAGACCCGCCGTAAAGGCCGTGGCCGATACCCCCGCCGCTTCATATCACCGATCGCCTTCCATTTTTCCGAAGGACGCCTCCATAACGCGCGATCGACACCTGCCGTTCGCTTGCCTTGGTTTTCAGTCACCCGCCGAACAGCCAACAACTTGCCGCTCAACGAGCGGGTCAGCTGAAGCTGCCCCGCCAGAACGGACCTCAAGAAGCGATACATTGATCGCTCTGAGGAGGTTCTATGCAACGCATTCCCCGTTGTCGGTATACGGACGACTTCAAGACCCAAGCCGTGGCGCTGGCCGAGTCGCTCGGTCCGGCCAAGGCGGCCAGGCAGTTAGACATGTCGGTCAAGACGCTCTCGCACTGGGTTGAGGCCACGCGCGC
>JAJZGE010000075.1 GCA_021798675.1 Pseudomonadota bacterium
CCGCGCACATCGGCGAGATCATCGCGATGATCCAGAGCCTGATCGCCGGCGGCCACGCCTACGCCGCCGAGGGCCACGTGCTGTTCAACGTCGACGCCTACCTGGCCTACGGCGCGCTGTCGGGCCGCGACATCGAGGAGCTGATTGCCGGCGCCCGAGTGGAGATCGCCCCGTACAAGCAGAACCCGGCCGACTTCGTGCTGTGGAAACCCTCCACGCCCGAGCTGCCCGGCTGGGACAGCCCGTGGGGCCGCGGCCGGCCGGGCTGGCATATCGAGTGCTCGGCGATGAGCGCCGCGCACCTGGGCGAAACGATCGACATCCACGCCGGCGGCATCGACCTGCTGTTTCCGCATCACGAGAACGAGATCGCGCAGTCCACCTGCGCCCACGGCGGCAAGATGTTTGCGCGCTGGTGGATGCACAACGGCATGCTCACCTTCGACGGCCGCAAGATGTCCAAGTCGCTGGGCAACGTGCTGCTGGTGCGCGAGTTGCTACGGCGGCACCCGCCGGAAGCGCTGCGCCTGCTGCTTCTGCGCGGCCATTACCGGCAGCCGCTGGACTGGTCGGACAGCGCCATCGCGCAGGCGATCAGCACGCTGGACGGCTGGTATCGCGTGCTGCGCGATCTGGCCGCGGTGGCGCTGCCGGCCGGACCGCTGCCAGTGCCCGCGCGGCTGGAAGCCGCCCTCTGCGACGACCTCAACACGCCGCAGGCGCTGGCCGAGCTGGCCGTGCTGGCCGATGCAGCGCGCCAGCACGGCAGCGCCGAGGGCAAGGCCGAGCTGCTCGGCGGCGGAGCGCTGCTCGGCCTGCTGCAGCAGGATCCGCAGGCCTGGTTCCAGCGCGGTGGCGACGAAGTCGATGGTGAGCGGGTCGAGCGCCTGCTGGAGGAGCGCCGTGCCGCGCGTGCCGCCAGGGACTTCGCCCGCGCCGACGCGATCCGCTCCGAACTGACCGCGATGGGTGTCGCGATCGAGGACAGCGCACAAGGCACCCGCTGGAGCGCAGCCAAGACGTGATCCCTGCAGGATCGCACCCTGTGCGCGAACGCTCCCACAAAAGTCATCGCGCGCAGGGTGCTCCTGCACACGCGCGCATGAGGCCGGCTTGTCGCTTCTCGCCGGAGCGGGCGCGATAATGGGCTGATGACCGAGCCCACCGCCACCGCCGAGCAAGCCCAGCAGCAGATCGCCGAGGAATTTGCCTTCTTCAGCGACTGGACCGAGCGCTACCAGTACCTGATCGACCTGGGCAAGCAGCTGCCCGCCTTCGACGAGGCGTGCAAGATCGAGGACTACCGCGTGCACGGCTGCCAGTCGATGGTGTGGCTGGTGCCAAGCGGCGACGCGGCGAAGATGCACTTCGCGGCGATCAGCGATTCGGCCATCGTCTCGGGCCTGATCGCGCTGGTGCTGCGCGTCTACTCCGATCGCCCCGCGGCGGAAATCGTCGCCACCGAGCCGCAGTTCATCCACAGCATCGGGCTGGCCAAGCACCTGTCGCCAACCCGCTCGAACGGGCTCGCTGCCATGCTGGCCAAGCTGAAGGGCTACGCCGCCGCGACGCTGGCTTGACTGGCTACCCGCAGTGCTGGCTGCACCTGCCCGCGCGTGGCGTGGAAGGCCGCGTGCGGCGGCGCGATGAGGTGCATCAGCGCTTGCAGCACGTCGACGATGCGATCGGGGGCTTCATGCGTTGTCCCTGGCCAGCGGCGCATCCGCGACGGCAAAGCGCGGTTGCAGGTAGCGCGCCGCATGCACCAGCAGCAGCAGCGCCGGCACCTCCACCAGCGGCCCGATCACCGCGGCAAACGCCACCTTCGAGGCCAGCCCGAACGTGGCGATCGCCACCGCGATGGCCAGCTCGAAATTGTTGCCGGCGGCGGTGAAGGCGATCGCGGTGGTGCGCGGATAGTTCGCGCCAACCCAGCGCGCCATGCAGAAGCTCAGGCCGAACATCACGATGAAATAGATCACCAGCGGCAGCGCCACGCGCAGCACGTCCAGCGGCAGTGCCAGCAGCTCGCCGCCCTTCAGGCTGAACATCGCCACGATGGTGAACAGCAGCGCCACCAGCGTGATCGGCCCGATTCGCGGCAGGAAGCGCTCGGCGTACCAGCGCTCGCCCTTCGCACGAACCAGCACGCGGCGACTGAGCCAGCCGGCCGCGAACGGAATGCCCAGATAGATCAGCACCGCGCCGGCGATGGTGAAGAACGCCACGGGCACCACCTGTCCGGCCAGCCCGAACAGCGGCGGCAGCACGCTCAGGAAAAACCACGCGTAGGCGCCGAAGGTGAGCAGCTGGAAGATCGCGTTGAACGCCACCAGCCCGGCCGCGTACTGGTTGTCGCCACCGGCCAGCTGGTTCCATACCAGCACCATCGCGATGCAGCGCGCCAGCCCGATCAGGATCAGCCCGGTCATGTATTCGGGCTGGTCGCGCAGGAACAGCACCGCCAGCGCAAACATCAGCAGCGGCCCGATGATCCAGTTCTGCAGCAGCGACAGCCACAGCAGCCGGCGATCGGCGAACACCTTGTGCAGCTCCTCGTAGCGCACCCTCGCCAGCGGCGGATACATCATCAACACCAGGCCGATCGCGATCGGCAGGTTGGTGCTGCCGATGCTTAGCCGATCGAGCGCTGCCGGCAGGCCGGTGAACAGCATTCCCAGCAGCACGCCCAGCACCATCGCGGCGAAGATCCACAGCGTCAGCCAGCGATCCAGGAACGACAGGCGCAGGCGCGCCGCAGACTCAGCCATGCCGGCTCTCCCGATGATCCGCAACGCCGGCCGAGGCCCCGTCGCTGGCGCCGATCGCCGCGAGCTGCGCACGCAGCGCCGCCGGTTCCAGCCGCTGCATCGGCAGCGCGACGAACGCTGCGATGCGATTTCGCAGATAGCCCCATGCCTTCACGAACGCCGCCTTTTGCTCAAGCGCCGAGCCCTGCACGGCGGCTGGATCCTCGATGCCCCAATGTGCGCTGACCGGATGCCCGAGCCACACCGGACAGGCTTCGCCGGCCGCGTTGTCGCAGACGGTGAAGATGAAATCCATCGTGGGTGCCGCCGCCTGCTCGAACTCGTCCCAGCTTTTCGAACGCAGACCGTCGAGCGGGAAATCCAGGCTGCGCAGCAGCTCCAGGGCCAGCGGATGCACCTCGCCCCTTGGCTGGCTGCCGGCCGAATAGGCGCGAAACCGGCCGTTGCCGAGATGGTTGAGCAGGCTTTCGGCCAGGATCGAGCGCGCCGAATTGCCGGTGCACAGAAACAGCACGTTGAACACTTGTTCGGTCATGATTTCACTTTCGGGGTGGGGCAGCACGGGGCCAGCGCCTGCAGCAGCGGCTGGCACAGTTCGGGGCTGGCGCCACAGCAGTCCTCGGCCAGGAACAGCATCAGGCGACGCAAATGATCGAGCTCGGCGCGATAGATGATCGAACGCCCCTGCCGCTCCGCGCGCGCCAGCCCGGCGCGCGTCAGGATCGCCAGATGTGAGGACATGGTGTTCTGCGGCACCGCCAGCGCCGTCGCCACGTCGCCGGCCGCCAGTCCAAGCGGCTCGTGGGCAACCAGCACGCGGAACGCGTCGAGCCGGGTGGCCTGGGCCAGCGCTGCAAGCGCGGTCAATGCAGATTCTTTATCCATATATCCAGAATTACAGATATTAAATAACCGTGCAAGCCCGCCAACGCAGAAGCCCCGCACGGGGCGGGGCTTCCAGTGGTTGCTCGCAGTGGCGCCGATGCTTTCAGTCGCCCATCTGCTTCTGCAGATGCTCACGCCGCTCCTGCGCATCCAGCGACAGCGTGGCGATCGGACGCGCATCCAGCCGATCGATGCCGATTTCCTCGTCGGTTTCCTCGCAGAAACCGTAGCTGCCCTCCTCAATCCGGCGCAGCGCCTTGTCGATCTTGGAAATCAGCTTGCGATAGCGATCACGGGTACGCAGTTCCAGCGAGTTCTCGGTTTCGCGGGTGGCGCGCTCGGCCTCGTCGCCCACGTCACGCACCTCGTCGCGCAGGTTGTCCATCGTCTGGCGCGACTCTTCCACCAGCTGATCACGCCAGTCGCGCAGCTTGTTGCGGAAGTAGGCCAGGTGCTGCGGATTCATGTACTCCTCGCCGCTGGAAGGGTGGTATCCCTTGGGCAGGATGATGGTGGTGGTGGATGGCAGTGCGTAGCGCCCGTCTTCGCGGGTGATGCCGTTATCGAGTTTTTTTACAGCCAGTTTATTCATGGAGGACGACGAGGTTTTCTGATTTTTGTTGGAGGAAGCGTGAGGTGCGGCAGCCGTGGCTGCACGCGGCGTCACCATGGCGGTGGCGCTCGCCACCTTGCCCTTGTAGAGCGTGGTGGAGGGCGGCGGGGATACGTGCTTGACCGGCGCGATCGGCGCCGGCTTGGCGGACTTGCCGTCTGGCTTTGCCGTGGGCTTGCTGGCCGACTGCAGAGCAGGCTTTGCCGCCGGCCTGGTTGGCGCCGCATGTTTCTTGATTGCTGCCGAGGGCGCCGGCTTGGCCGGTGCCTTGGCTGCCGTTTTGCCCACCGCAGCCTTGGGGGCCGGCGCTTTCTTGGCGACGACTTTCTTCGGCGCAACTTGCTTCACCGCTGCCGGTTTGGCGGCGGCTTTTTTCGGCGCGAACTTGACCGGCTTCGCGACTTTTCCAGGGAGGGATTTGGCGACGGCAACCTTCTTCGCTGCGGGCTTCTTCGCGGCGGCGGGCTTCGGGAACACTTTCTTCGCAGCCGCTTTCGCCGCCGTCTTTTTCACCACTGCCTTGCTGGGCGCAGGTTTGGCTGCGACGCGCGTCGTTTTGCTGGATGCCTTGCTGCTCTTCACCGCCTGCCCCTTGCTGGCCACTGCCTTCGACCTGGTCTTGACATCCTGCGCCTTGGCCGAAGTCTTGCCCTTGTGTGCCTTGGCAGCGGTCGAACTACGCGTCGTTTTCGCCATATCCCTTCACCGTTTTTGGCCGTGGCGGCCGGGTGTTATAGCCCATGTGTACTACACCAGCAAGCAACTTCTGGAATACTTGTACTACTCCATGCCGCAGGCCGTACTGGCAACGTGAACATCCCTACCCGCTTGATACTGTGGTTGCTGCGTTTGTACAAGCGCTGGCTCAGCCCTCTGCTTGGACAGCGCTGCCGCTTCCACCCCGGCTGCTCCGATTATGCACGCATTGCCCTGGTACGCTTCGGTCCGTGGCGAGGCAGCCTGCTCGCCGGGTGGCGGCTGCTGCGCTGCCAGCCGCTCTGCGCCGGAGGCGACGACCCGGTTCCCGAGCACTTCCACTTCCCGCGCTGCCGCAGTCAGCAAGATTCACCCGATGTCGACTGACAGCCCACCCAGCCGAAAGCGGCAGGCAGGGACGAAAGTCGGGGACGCGTGAATGGCCTTGGAACGATGTCCGAGGTTGGCTATCGCGTTACGGCAGATGCGCTCCAAAAGCATTGCTCAATACAAATCCGGCGCGCGCGTCGGCGCACAAACCGCTGGCGGGCATCGACGGCGGACACGCCGATCAGCCGGCCCGCGGCGAGCCGAACAGGTCGTGTTACTGGAGCAACTCAGGCAGGTTATCTAGGCCGATCAGGTCGAAACGCTCGGGTTCGGGCGCGACGCCCAGCGGCCAGCGGCCGATCACTTCGTGACGGGACTGGCCGAAGAAGCTGCGGATCAGCACGAACTCGCGCGCGATCCAGCCGATCGGCGTCATCGACTCCTGTACCGCGTCGATGCTGCTGCCGCGCAGCAGGGTGACGTGCGGCAGGTAGCTGGAGACGCCAACGACGCGCAGCCCAAGCTGCTGCTGCGCCTCCGCGATGGAGCGGCGCAGGGCCAGGGTAGCGGCTGCGGTGGGATTGTCCGCACCCAACACGAACGGGAACTGGTTGTCATGCGCTGCGCTGAGCCGCATCGCCGAATCCAGCGTCACGGGGAATGCGGTGGCGCGCACCTTTCCGGCGGCAGCCATCAGCATGCTTTCCAGCGACTGTTCCAGCCACTCCGGCTTGCCCATGTCGCACAGGGTGAGGTGCAGATCGCGGGGATCCACCGGGGTACCGGTCAGCCGGTGCGACTTGCGGAAGCGTTCGCCGGTCCGCGAGATTTCCTCACGTGCCGGCTCGTCCGGCAGCAGCGCGAAGAAGAAGTGCATGCCGCGCGCCGGCAGGCGGCCGTGCGGCAGGATCGGATTGGTGCGCAGTTCCATGGTGCCCCACCGGCTTCCGGTCGTGAATGTTCCGGCAACATTCCCCCGGCCATGGTACCGCGCATGGCGGTTCGACGACGGCAGCGACAGATTTTTGCGATCGTGCGCGGGTGCGGCTCAACGTATGTGCACCCAGTGCACGTGGATGTTGGCTTCCTCGTCGCCGGCGCGCTTACCGGCGCGGCTCTCCGCCACCGTGCCCCAGCGCGTCTGCAGCCCGTCGCCGAACGACTTGTCCACTCGCACATGTTCGCCGGGCGCAAGGGTGAAAGCGGTTTCCAGCACCATCACGTCTTCGCGCTCCCATACCAGCGCCGCGGGTTTGCTCGCGCCGGCACCCCAGCCGACGTGGATTTCGACGTGCTGTGGCGGAAAGCTGCCGCGGTTGTCGATCTGCCAGTTCTCGGTTTTCTGCAGCAGCGATTCCAGGCGCGGATTGCTCCAGTCGACCCGATGGGTCGGCACTTTCGATGGCGCTCTGTGGCGTGTCATATGCGCATTTCCGGTCGGGCCATGTCACTGTGCAAGGACAAACGATCCGATACACACCGTATACGCCCGCAGCTCTGCCACCACAAGCTGCGGACGCCGGCTGCGCGACACGGCTTGCGCATCCTGGACAGCAGTGACAGGCATCGTGCGCGGCAGGCGGCCCGCGGAGGAACCCGGTCGCTCGCCAGCGTTTTGTCTTGATGGCCCACTACCACCGATGGATGAATGCCAAGCTGGATGAGACGGCATCGCGGTTGAATGTCACCGCGCTGCACGCCGGCCTCGCCGCGTTGCGGGCAGCGCGGCAGTCGATGGATGCGGTGATTGTGGCGCTGTGCAGCGAGGCTGGCGAATCGGACTACGCGCAGCCGCTGGCCTATGCGAACCACGCCGGGCAGACCTTCCGCCGCTCGTTCGGGGCGCTGATGCAGCCTTTCTTCAACCACCAGACGCATCACCGCGGCCAGGCCGCCACCGTGCTCAGCCAGACCAGCGTGGACGTGACCGATCTGCTGGCGCTGATTCCCGGAAGTGCCGCGCCCTGAATACCCGCAAGCGACCTGCCCTGGCGCAAGCCCGGCGACGCAGCAGGGTACGTACCAGCCCGTGAAGCCGGTCGCTGGCGTCATCTGCCGCTCCCGGACTCGTCCGGGTCGGATGCGTGCGGCCGACCCTCCAGCTTGCTGGTGTACATGGCGCGGTCTGCGATCGCGTACAACCGCGTTTCGTCGAGCCCGTCATCCGGATAGAGCGAACAACCAATGCTGGCACTGATGGTGAGAAGGCGGCCCTGGAAGTCGGTGCCGGCCGCGAGCGCGCTTTCTAACTTGCCTATCACGCGCTCCGCC
>JAJZGE010000076.1 GCA_021798675.1 Pseudomonadota bacterium
AGCAGTTGCGGCTGGCACATCTGCACCTGGGCCACACCGGTGAGGCACGCCATGTCGGCATCCATCAGGCGCGCAAATGCATCCGCCGCGCGCGCGCCACGCTGGCGCTGGGCGCACGCATCTTCGATCGGCGTGCGCAACGACTCGATGACGAACTGGGCCGGCTCTGCCGCGGCTTGTCGCCATTGCGGGATGCGCAGGCGTTGATCGAAACCCTGCGACGGCTGACCAGCACAGCGCCGGCGCCCGTACAGGCGATCCTGCCCCTCGCCGAAAGGGAGGCGTGCCAACGCCGCGACCAGCTCCTGCAGCGTGCGTTGACCCGCGACCCGGAGTTCATGGCTCGCCGCCAGCGACTGCTCGTTGCACAAACGCGGCTGGAGCGCCTGGATTGGTGGGCGCTGGACGCCGCTGTGGTATCCGCAGCAGTCATGCGCAGTGGAAAACGTGCCGGCAAGGCGGCCCATTCGGCCACGCATCACCCCGATGACAATCATGCCTGGCATGTCTATCGGCGCCGCTTGCGCCGTCTGCACCAGCAGGACACCTTGCTGGCAGACATTGAACCCGAGTTGCGGCCTGTTTTGGTGCAGAATCTGCAGAAACAGGCCAGCCTGCTGGGCGAGTCGCAGGACGATGCGCTGTTACTCGCCCACACTGGCAGCCGTTCACCGTTTCCGCCCGGTCAGCGCAAGCTGCTGCGCAGCATGGCCCGGGAACGATTGCAGCGCACGCGTCGTGGCCAGGCACGGATGTGATGACGGACGATACCGGAGTCCAGCGTGATGGCCGAACTTGAGCTGCGTGTGCAGCGACTGGAGCAGCTGTTCGACAGACTCGACCCGGCGCCATTTCACGCCAAGGCGCTTGACCGCAATGTCGAAGCCTACCTGTTGGAAAGCGCAGGCGAACATGGCGCCCGACAGCCGCTGAACATCGCGATTCACGCGCCGGAGGAGCTTGCCGATCACCTTGATGACATCGCTTCAGCTATCCATACTCATTTCATGCTCGCCCATCAGCAGGCCGAGCGACGTCACCGCCGCCGCCGACGCATCGGTCGCATCGCCTTGTCAGTGGGTGCGGCAACCCTGATCGCTGCCTTGCTGCTGCGTCGCTGGGTGGAAAGCATCGGCGGCACGTTGGGAGAAGTGCTGGCGGAAGGCCTGCTGATCCTGGCCTGGGTCGCGTTGTGGCGACCGATCGAAACGATCGGCTTCGATTCCTGGGAGAGCCGGGAGGAGCGGCGCTTGCTGGCCACGCTGGCGCGAGTGCCGGTACGTTTCGTAGCCACCATCTCGACCGAAACGGCGCACGAACGCGAGGCGGCATCTCGGCAATGAGACAAGCACCGAACCGTTGCTCGCAAGCCGCACATGGATAGCCGGCCAGCGCAGGATGTGCGCGTTGGCGAGGAACGACGCAGGTCAGAAACCGCTCGTCGGCTGCGCCATGGTGTCCAGGCCGGCTGCGCCGATCAGTCCGTCCCGAACGCCCGCCGCTGCTGCGTCAATGCGTGCGTCAGGGTTTCCAGCAAGGCGCCATCCCGATGGTAGACATCGGCCACCAGGTCCACGCGCCCATCCTGCTGCACCCGGATGGTCCAGTAGATCATCTGCAGCAGCACCGGAGAGTCAAGCGGCACGCTGCGCGTGACACCGGCATCCGCCGCGGCCCGCAAGGCCTCGGCATTCCATTGCGCCGGCTCATTCAACAGCAGACGGGCTAGATCCAGCGCGTGTTCGACGCGCACACAACCCGAGCTGAAGGCCCGCGGCGTGCTCGCAAACAGCGCCTGATGTGGGGTGTCATGCAGGTAAACCTGATGCATGTTTGGAAAACGGAACGCCACCACGCCGAGTGCACCATCCGGACCAGGATCCTGCCGCAGCGTGAGGTCTCCGGGTGGATGCGCCCAGTTGATCGTGGCCGTGTCCACCACGCGACCAGCAGCATCGAATGCGCGCAGACGGCTGCGTGCGAGATATGCCGGATCGCGCCGCAACCTTGGCAACAGATCCTGGCGCAGGATCGTCGGTGGCACCACCCACGACGGATCGAGCGTGATGCGGGTGATCTGTGAACGCAGCACCGGCGTGGGGCGCTCGGAGCGACCCACCTGCACGGATGCGTTCCAGGGTGGATTGCCGCTGTCGACATAACTCAGGCGGTAATTGGCGATGTCGATCAGCACATAGCGCGGCGGCAAGTCATGCAGAAACCAGCGTGCGCGCTCCAGATTGATGCGCAGTTTCTCGATCCGCGCCGCCACCGGCAGATTGAGCATGGCCAGCGTCGTCGCGCCCACCGCGCCATCGGCTTGCAACTGGTGTCGTGCCTGATAGCTGCGCACTGCCTGCGCCAACGCCTCGTCATACCAATCCGCATCGCGCGACGTCTCCGCCGGCAGCTCGCCTGCATGCTGCAAGCGTTGGCGCAGCAGTGCCACCCGCGCATCGCGCATGCCCGGCTTCAGCGTCGGACCTGGCGGCAACGGCGGCAACCAGCTCCCCGCAGCGGCCTGCTCACGCAGCTCCCGCATCGCCGCACGCAGCGCGGCATACACAGGTGACGCCGGCCGCGCCGCTGCAAAGACGAGCGCGATGCGATCCTCGACCACTTCCTGCGCATCCCTCTGCAGCTCATCGATTGCATCAGCCTGCGTCGGCGCAGGTTTCCAGCCCGGGTACAGCGCGCCGACATCAACAACGCCAGAATGAAGCTGATGCAAAGCCAGCAGATAGGCTGCGGTGGCACGCACATCAAGGTCGGCGCGCGCCTGAACCGCCTCAGGCGCGGCATGCTGCAGCCACAGCGCATCCTGAGCGAGGCGGTCCGCACCATAGTCGTTAGCGACCAACCCGTCATCGGCCATGCCATCGAGGGCGGCGTTGAGCGCGCGCAGACGTTGCGGCATCTGCCACAGCGGCGCATCCGAGCGCAGCACATAGAATCTCGCCACCCGCGCAGCAAGCGTGCTGTCACCATGCGTGCCATCGCCAACCGCGATCGCACCCAGCGGTTGCCGCCTCAACGCGTCAATGCGTGCGCGGATCGCCGCCGGCAATGCGGGCTCGGTCGCACATGCACTGACCGCAAACCCGCACAACAAGCTCAGAAAAATCGCAACGCGTCGCATCAGCGGCTTTCCCCTGGAGTCCGTGACGATCATCGCGCATTTCGCTGTCGCGACCGCGGTTGTTCAGGCTCGACTTCGGGCTAGCGTTTATAGTGGATGCGTTCCCCCTCTCACCCCCTCTCAACCCTCGTCCATGTCTCGCACACGTTTCATCACCGTGCTGGTCGCGCTTGTGCTCGCCAACAGTGCCGCGACCGCGACTGATGCTTCGTTGTGGCGCAGCCTTGCGCAGGCGGCGCCAGCGGCCAATCCCGAGGCGATCCGGCTCGCGGTGACCGCCATGCGATGCGCCGTCACGCATGGCATCCCGAGTTCCCGCCAACTCGCGATCATCGACTACTCACAACCCTCGACGCGCAAACGTCTGTGGATATTCGACCTCGCCAGCCATCGCTTGCTGATGCGCGAACTGGTGGCGCACGGACGCAACTCCGGCGGTGATCTCGCCACCCGTTTTTCCGACCGGAACGGCAGCCTCGAGTCAAGTCTTGGCCTGTACCGTACGCAGAATGCCTATATCGGCGACAACGGGTATTCACTGCGTCTGCAAGGCCTCGACCCGGGCTTCAACAACCACGCGCTGGAACGTGCCATCGTGATCCACGGCGCGGCTTACGTCAGCAACGCATTCGCACAGCGCGAGGGCCGTCTCGGCCGCAGTTGGGGTTGCCCCGCCGTCAGCACGGGCGTCGCGCGCCGCGTGATCGACACGCTCAAGGATGGACAATTCGTGTTCGCCTACTACCCCGATCAACGCTGGATCGGCGGCTCGAGTCTGCTGCACTGTGATGGCGCTGAGCATGACGTGGCAGATGTCGCGGCCCGAAAAGGAGAGCCGACACGGCTGCGGACTCCCGATCACGCCAAACTGCCGTAGGACAGTAACGTACCGCCGCGATCACGGACACCTCGCATGATTGCCGTGATCCACGCGACTTGCTGCCAGCATTGCCATCACGGCAGAAAATCGAACGGAAAGTTCGTCAGAGTTGATGCCGCACAATGCCCCGGCATGGAACCGCGAGCCATTCCGGTGACATATTCCGGGGCAACCACCCACCGGCCTTTGCCAACCCGCGGTCGGTCTGCCGTGACACCGGATGCATCCTCAGTGGTGCATCAATACAGGGATGTCCGCATGCATGAGCGCATGACGGGTCACATCGCCGCAGATCCGCTCGCGCTGCGAAGCAGGAGCGTATGCATCCACCACCAGCAGTTCCGCGCGCACCCGGCCGGACTGCTCCAGCAGAGCCTCACCCACGGCCGGGGAGTCGGCACGGATGTCGTGCACGATCACGCTGACGCCGCGGCGCGCGAGGTAGTCGACGGGATCGAAGCACGCCATTCCCGCCCCATCATGCCAGCTCCCGCACAGGCTGTTACCGAGAAGATGCACCTCGCTGGCCTCCAGCAGCAGCGGCAGCGCGGCGTGCATGGCACGAATGGCCTCGATGCTGCCATTCCACTCGATCGCAATACGCGCGAACTGCGGCGCCGGGTCACATGCTGGCGACAGCACCAGACAGGGAATGCGGCAGGCAAGCAGCGCGTCGAACAGCGACTCGAGCGGGCCGTCGGGCTCGACGATATCGTGTTCGAGTATCGCCAGATCGTGCCATGTGCCGAGTTCACGCAGCGTCCGCACCATGTTTGTGGACGCCACCACCCAGTGCGTCTCGGCAATGCCATGACGCTGGGCGAATAGGGTGAAATCCGCCGCGCCGGCAGTTTCTTTTGCCGCGATGGACGATTCCCCGTGTCGCCCCACCGCGTCGCATTCCGCCGCGGCGGCGAACCCGTGCAGAGCCGGAACAACCAGGCACGCGCTGAGCGCGCTGTCCCAGCGCGCGGCCAGGTGGACGCCCACCCGCGCCGAGCGTGCCCAGGGCGCGGTCGATGTAACCACCGCCAGAATGTCACGGATTGGACGCCGCATCACGTCAGATGAAGGCGTGTCCGGCCGCAGCAGATTCCTGGTCACCGTGTTCATCGGGCTTGTCCCTCACAGGGCGAGCGTGTGGATCACCTGGGTGGCGTCATGCGGATCGCGCTCCCGCGCAAAGCCGAGCCAGGCGGCCAGCTCGCGCATCGGCTCGTTGGCGGCGGCGTCGATCGAGAACATCCGGCGGAAACCGTGGCGCCGCGCGGTGGCGATCAGGTGCTGCATCAGCAGCGTGCCGAGGCCGCGATGCTGCCAGTCGTCAGCCACCGCCACTGCGCATTCGCAATGCTGCGCGTCACCGCTGGCGCTGTAGCGGCTCACACCCACCTCGCGCAATACGCCGTTGTCGTGCGCCAACGCCACGTACGCCATGGCTTGACTGAAATCCACGTTGACCAGCTGGTCGAGCAGCGCCGGACTGGCCTCGCGGATCTCGCCGAGAAAACGGAAGTGGCGCGCGGAGGGTGACAGCCGTGCGATGAAATCACTTTCGCGCTCGCGATCCTCGGCGCGGATGGGGCGCACCAGCACATGGCTGCCGTCGCTGAGCGTTTCGATCCAGTGATCGCCGGTCAAGGCAGGAAAGGCGGGGGGTAGCGAACCAGCAGGATGGACGGCGGGAGTTGGCATGCTGCAATCTCCGATCGGGGTGAAGCGAGCCGCCGCTGACCTGCCAGCAGCACTGACTGCGACAGTTTTACGCTGCCGCCGAGCGCCCGGATTGATCGACGTCAAGCAGAACGCAACCGGTGCGTTCAGCCCGCTTCGCCGCGCCGCGCCGCGGCGGCATGGCTGCCGCACAGCTGGGCCAGCAGGTCCGGGCGCAGGATCCGCACCGACTTGCGGTTCACTGCGAGGATGCCGGCGGCTTCCATCCGGCTGAACAGGCGGCTGACGGTCTCCACCACCAGCCCGAGATAGTTGGCGATGTCGTAGCGCGACATGCTGAGGGTCAGTGCGCCGGCGTCGCGCGACAGGCGCGCGTGGCGGTCGGCAAGGCTCTGCAGAAAGATCGCCAGCCGTTCCTGCGCATGCTGCCGACCCATCATCACCAGATGACTGTTGTCGGCCACCACCTCGCGACTGATCACCCGCATCAGCTGGCGATGCAGCGCCGGCAGCTCGCCCACGATCTGCTGCAGTTGCGTGTAGGGCAGCTCGCAGATGGAACTGCGTTCCATCGCCTCGGCGGTCATCGGATGGCGGTCGTTGACCAGCGCGGCGACGCCGAGGATCTCGCCGGGCAGCACGAAGCCCAGCACCTGCACTTCGCCGTCGGCATTCTCCACGAAGGTCTTCAGCGAGCCGGAGCGCACCACGTACAACGCGTTGAATGCGTCGCCTTGGCGAAACAGCAACTTGCCGCGATCGAGCGTGCGCTTGTCGCGCACGGCGCTGTCCAGCCGCTCCAGCTCGTTGCGATCGATGCCGGCAGGCAGGCACAGCTCATGCAGGGCACAGGCGCCGCAACTGCGCCGCAGCTGCTCGATGTCTACTACGACCGGGCCATTTTCCATAAGGATCCGCATTTGCACGCTGATGCACGTGGTTGCACACCTGCGTCTGAGCATCAGGTCGCAACATTTTGCATATTACCACCCTGCAGGGTGCTTTCGCGACACGGTGGGTAGGGCAAGGTGTCACACGGGCGGGCTCGGTCAGCGACTGTCGAGGTTATGGTACAGCTCGTCCTCCTGCGCAAAGTGCAGCTGCAGCACGGTATCCAGCCGCAGCAGCACGCGCTGGATCTCAGCCAGCGGGAGATCGGCTGCGCCCGCGGCAAGATCGGCGCTCATCCGACCAAGCAGTCGGATCAGGCGAAAGATTTCGCGATGCGTGTGGCTCATCGCAGCCAGCGGGTCGTCGCCATGCAGGCGGCTGGCCAGCTGCGGGTAAAGTTCGTCCTGGTCGGCCTGCTCGTGCGGCAGCAGTTGCCGCTCGAGCTGATCGACCAGCCCCGCCAGCTCCGCGCAGGCAGCAGCCGGCGCACGGCTGACGATATGCTCTGCCACCTGCTGCAGCCGTTCGAGCACGGGCTTCAGCTCGGCATGCTCGTGGCGCAGCCGCTCGGCGTGATCAGCGCCGATGCTGCTGACGACCGAGTGTTCCAGGCCGCCACCGAGCGCACGCAGCGCGTTGACGATCACCGCCACGTCGATGGCTTCCTGCACGATCGCGCCGGCCAGCGCCGGCAGCAGGCCGAAGGCCGCCAGCAGCATCGCCAACAGCGACAGTCCCATCCCGGCCAGCACGCTCTGCAGCGCCACACGCCGCGCCCGACGCGCGATCTGCATGGCTTCGGCGATGCGATCCAGGCGATCGGACAGCAGCACCACGCCGGCCGCCTCGGACGAGGCGGTGGCGCCGCGCGCGCCCAGCGCGATGCCGACGTCGGCGGCGGCCAGCGCCGGCGCGTCGTTGATGCCGTCACCGACCATCAGCGTGATGCCCTGCGCGTGCCCCT
>JAJZGE010000077.1 GCA_021798675.1 Pseudomonadota bacterium
GACTGGTAGTCGCCGTAGCCGAGCAGGATCAGGCCATCGGCCTTCTGGCTGCTGGAGAAATCCGCATGCCAGTCACGCGAGAACTGCTGGAACGAGATCAGCAGATCGTAGCCCCGCTGCGCGCTGGCGCGGGTGATCGAGCCCAGCATCGACAGGAAGAACGGGTTGATGTGCGAGTCGTCCGCGGTGGGATCCTCGAACAACAACAACGCCAACGTACCGGTGTGCTGACGGCGCAGATTGGATGCGTTCTTATCCACCTTGTAATTCAGCGTATCCGCCGCCGTCTGGATGCGCAATCGCGTCTCCTCGCTCACCAACGGACTGCCGCGCAACGCGCGCGAGACCGTGGACTGCGAGACCCCGGCGAGGTGGGCAATGTCGAACGATGTGGCCTTTCCCTTCATCCGCGCGACTCTGATGATGCGTGACGTCCATGCATCGTAGCAGGGGCGGGATTCGGTGATCACGGGGCACCATCGCGCGCACCTGCCAGTCCGGCGCGCCGGACCGTGCACCCGCGAAGCGGCGCCTGACGCCGCAAGATCCCGCATCAAAACGAGCGGCCGAACCCTCCGGCCGCCCGCTTCGCCCAGTGCCACCATTCGCGGCGCCGAACTAGGCTCAGAACGCGTATTTGAGGGAAGCACCCGCGCCGTAGTCTGGACTGCCGTTGGCAAAGCCACCCATCACATAGGCCTGCAGCCGCCAGCTTTCGCCCAGCTTGTGGTTCCAGTAGCCGGACAACTCGCTCTGCGGCGCGCCGCCCTCGGCGATGCGTTCGCGGTAGTAGTAGTACGCGCCGATGCTGTCGCGCTGGCTCAGCTTGTACTGGGCTCCGAGGCTCGCATTGAAGCCATTCTTGAGCTTGATGTACTGCGAACTGCCGTAATCGGTCCAGCCCACGCCACCGAAGACCGTGGTACTGCCGATCACCTTGTAGGTGTCCAACGAGAGACCGTAGTCGTTCTTGCCGGTGCCCAGGCCCTTGTTTTCATCCGCCGTGCCGAACTTCACCCTGCCGGTGAGGTCGACGCCGAAGGTCTGGTCGCTGCTGGTGAACACCTGATAGCCGGCCGAAGCGACAACGTCACCGAGACCGGAGGCGGAACCACTGCTGACGATGGTGCTGCTCCCCGCACCGCCGGGATTGAGGATACCGCCGACGAGGTGGCCCAGGCCGCGGCCATGCGGGTTGCCATTGTTGGTCTTGCCCACGCCGGGAATCACATTGGCTGGTCCGCTGACGTTGATGTAGGGCACGATTAGCTTGAAGGTCCAGTCGCTGGACTGGTACTCGGCCGTGAACGGCACCGACCATATGTCGGTGGTGCTACTGGTACCGTACTTGCCGCTGCTGTAGTCGGCGCCTGCGGAGAGGCTGAACTGGCCGTTGTCGGTGGTGGCGGCATGAGCCGCCGGCAGGCCGATCAGCAGCAGGCCGCCAACTGCGGCCAAGTAATGTTGGTTGCGCATGTGAAGGATCTTCCTGAGGGGTAGACGACGAAGCGGATCCGGCGCCGGGCGCCGGATCCGCGGTAAGTAAACCCGGTGGCTCAACCGCCCGGACGACCGATGTGCGTCGGATGATCCGGAATCTGCGGGCGCTCCGGCAGGCTTGGCTTGCCTGCAAAATCCGGCTTGTTGGCGAAGTCGGGGCGGCCCATGTGGCTACCCACGTCCGGATGGTTGATCATGTGGTCCTTGCCGAATTCGACTTTTGCGACCGTGACGTTCGCATGCGCCCCGGCAGCGGCGTGACCTGCGACCTTCGGCGAACGCATCACGTCGCCCAGCTTGAAGCCCATGCCGTTAGCGATCTGGCCCCAGCCTTCGCCGGAGGCGCGCAATGCCAGCACACCCTTCAGGTCGACCGAGGTGCCATCGGCCAGCACCAGGGTCCCGCCGTTCAAGGCGGCCTGGAGCTCGGCCGCAGTGGGATCGGTAATGCCCGCCTTGGCCAGGCTGGCCTCGGCCAGCGAGAGCGCAACCTTCACGTTCCCGTAGCCCATCTTGCCGGTATCCGGAGTGAAGGTGCTGGTCGTCGTGGTGTCGGTTGCGCCGTTGCTGCCGTCGACGGTTTCGGTGAGCGTGATCGAACTGCCGTTGCGCAGGCCGTCAACCAGTGCCTGCGCGTTGGCGTCGGAGCCGGCAAGCGTCGTGAACTCGCTAGCCAGCCGGTTCGACTCCTGGCTTGTGGCTGTCGCGGAACTGCTGCCGGTCGTTTGCGCCGACACCTGCGTGGCGGCGAATGCCAAGCCTACGCTGGCTGCCAGCAGCGCAAGCGCAAAATGACTCGATTTCATTGGAAGTCTCCCGGAACTGATGATTGCCCCCTGATGGCATGCGCTCCGCGAGCATCCTGTCTCGCCGGCTACTCCCGTCCCCGGAGTCGTTGAAGCGGCAACGCTTCGTCTGCGCGCCGCCAAGTCTGCGCGCCCGCCGGTAGAGCGCAAGCCTTGACCCGCGCCGGGTTCAGCCGATATTTCAGGAAAAATGTGCGCTCCGTTCACATTGTTGGAACTTTCGTGAAGCGGATCGCGTTCGCGTTCACAGCTGCCGGTGCCGGAAACATCCGATGACGTGATCGTTGACCATGCCGGTGGCCTGCATCAGCGAATAGCAGATGGTGGTGCCGACGAAACGGAAGCCGCGCTTCTTCAGCTCCTTGCTCATGCGGTCCGAAAGCGGCGTGCTGGCGGGCACCTCGCCCTTGTCCTTCCACCGGTTGCATAGTGGCTTGCCGTCGACGAATGACCACAGATAGCCGTCCAGACTGCCAAACTCACCGACCACTTCCAGTGCGGCGACGGCGTTGTCGCGCGCCGCGGTCACCTTGAGCCGGTTGCGGATGATGCCGGGGTCGAGCAGCAGCCGCTCCAGCTCGCGATCCTTCATCGCGGCCACGCGGGCGATGTCGAAACCGTGGAAGGCCCGGCGGTAGTTGTCGCGCTTGGCCAGCACGGTGCGCCACGACAGACCCGCCTGTGCGCCCTCCAGGCAGAGGAATTCGAACAGCAGGGTGTCGTCGTGCAGCGGCACGCCCCATTCGGTGTCGTGGTAGGCGCACATCAGCGCATCGTCGGCGCTGGCCCAGTGGCAACGTTGCATGCGGCGGTTCCGGCAGGATGGTCCGCACAGTGAACGCCGGCCGGCGCACGGAGGCAATACACTCGCGCCTTTGCCGCCTGCCAGCACCCATGCCCGTCCGACCCGCCACCCAACGCGGCGCCCTGCTGGCGCTGCTCGCCACCATCCTGCTGTGGGCCTACAGCTGGGTGGTGATGAAGCAGGTGCTGGCCTACGCCGGGCCGTTCGATTTCGCGGCGCTGCGCTACCTGCTGGGCGCGGCAGTGCTGTTCGCGGCGCTGGCGGCGACGCGCCAGCCATTGCAGCCGCCTCCGTTGCTGTCCACCGTGCTGATCGGCCTGTGCCAGACCGCGGCGTTCCAGGGACTGGAGCAGTGGGCGCTGGTGAGTGGCGGCGCAGGCCATGTGGCGCTGCTGGCGTACACCATGCCGTTCTGGGCCGTGCTGCTGGCATGGCTGATCCTGCGCGACCGCCCCACGGGCAGGCATGGGCTGGGTCTGGCGCTGGCCGTGCTCGGGCTGGTCTGCATCATCGAGCCGTGGCGCGGGCTGGGCAACGTGACCAGCACGCTGCTGGCCATCGCGGGCGGCGTGGCCTGGGCCGCGGGCACGGTGCTGAGCAAGCGGCTGTTCCGCCTGCGCGCGGTGTCCCCGCTCAGCCTCACGGCCTGGCAGATGCTGGCCGGTGGCCTGGCGCTGGGCATCGTGGCGCTGGTGGTGCCGCAACGGCACATCGCGTGGAGCGGGGCTTTCGTCGCCGGCCTGGCGTACAGCGTGCTGATGGCCTCCAGCCTGGCGTGGTGGCTGTGGTCGATCGTGCTGCGCCGGCTGCCCACCACGCTGGCCAGCGTGGGCAGCCTCGGCGTGCCCATCGTGGGCGTGCTGCTGGCGTGGGCGATCCTGCACGAGCGGCCCAGCCCGATGGAATGGGTCGGCATCGGCTTCGTGCTGCTCGGCCTGTGTGCGGTGAGCGGCGTGCGCCTGCGGTGCTGACCGCCCGCAATTTCGCGCGACGACATTCAGCACGACGCCGAAACCGCGGCGGTATCATGCGCGCTGCCGTTGCCGCGGATCTGCCGATGTTCTCGCTACCCGAATTGTGGTCACACCTGGTCGACTGGCTGAGCAGCCATGCCGTGGCGCCGACACTCGGCCTGCTGCACCTGGGCAAGCTGTCCGGCGATCCGCGCGATATCGCCGCCTCGCTGCTGATCGCCGTGTTGCAGATCAGCATCATCGGCTTGCTGTTCCGGCCGCTGGAGACCTTCTTCCCCGCCGAGAAATGGGCCGACCGCAAGCTCACCCTGGTGGACCGCAACTACACGGTGATGATGCTGGTGGGCATCTTCCCGCTGTTCACCTACCTGGTCCTGATGCCCTTCAGCAACCTGCTGGGCGGCGCCGATGCGGCGGCTTCCGCGTCCAGCACCGGTTCGCCGCTGGCGCTGACCACGCTGGTGCCCTGGTTCAACGGCCATCCCTACGTACTGTTCGGCGTGTACTACGTGGTCTACGACTTCGTGTACTACTGGATGCATCGCACCCAGCACGCGCTGCCGTGGTGGTGGTCGCTGCACAGCATGCACCACAGTACGCGGCAGATGAGCTGCTGGACCAACGATCGCGGCAACCTGATCGATGGCTTCATCCAGTCGATGATCCTCGCCGTGGTGGGCCTGGTGATGGGCGTGGATCCCGACGAATTCGCCTGGCTGATGCTGCTGGGCGAACTGGTGCAGAATCTGTCGCACACCAACACCCGGCTCGGTTTCGGGCGGTTGTTCGAGAAGCTGTTCGTGGATCCGAAGTTCCACCGCCTGCACCACATGCTGGTCGACCCGGAACGCCCTGGGCTGCATAACTGCAACTACGGCCAGGTGTTCTCGATCTGGGACGTAGTCTTCGGCACCGCGCTGTATGGCGAACCGGTGCGCCCCACCGGCGTGGGCGACCCGGTGGTGGACGCGGACAACAACTACGGCCTGCTCGGCCTGCACTGGGCCTCGACCAAGCGCTTCCTCGCCGTGGTCCGCCGGCTGGACGGCTGGAAGCCCGGCGAGGTGGCGTTCGATCCGGTGAGCTACCGCCCGATTCCGGTCAGCCAGCTCGACCTGCACGCACTGGCGCATCACCAGCCGGGCGCGCCCGCCGCGGTTCCGGTCGACCTGGTGGCGGCACCGCTCGAGGAAGAAACCGCCACCGCGTGATGCCGGCACTCACCACGGCAACGCGTCGAGATCGACGTTGCCGCCGGTGAGCACCACGCCCACGCGCCGGCCGGCGAAACGCTGCGGCTGCTTCAGGATCGCCGCCAGCACGGTGGCGCTGGACACCTCCACCACCTGTTTCAGCTCGCTCCACAGCAGGCGCATCGCAGCGACGGTTTCCGTGTCGCTCACCGTGATCACGTCCACGCGGTGCGCACGCAGCGCGTCGAAATTCGGCACGCCCACCAAGGCGCGCAGGCCGTCGCACACGGTGTCCGGCGACAGGCTCGCGATGCGCACGCCAGCCGCCAGCGAGCGCGCCGCATCGTCGGCGCCGGCGGGCTCGGCGCCGAACAGTGCGAGCGCCGGCTTGAGTGCATGTGCGGCGATCGCCACGCCCGCGGCCAGGCCACCGCCGCCGATCGGCGTGATCAGCGCATCGAGTTGCGGCGCCTGCCGCAGCAGTTCCAGCACGAGGGTGCCCTGGCCCGCCATCACCCGTGCATCGGCGTAGGGATGCACCAGCGCGGCGCCGGTCTGCGCCTGCAGTTCCGCGCACATCGCCTCGCGCGCGGCCTGCGTGGGCGCGCAGCGGTGCAGGGTGCCGCCGGCGCGGGCGATCGCCTCGAGCTTGGCCTGCACCGCGCCTTCGGGCACCACCACGTGTGCGGCGATGCCGCGCGTGGCGGCCGCCATCGCCAGCGCGTTGCCGTGGTTGCCGGAAGAGTGCGTCACCACGCCGCGCGCGGCTTCTCCATCCGCCAGCGACCACACCGCGTTGCAGGCGCCGCGGAACTTGAACGCGCCGCCGCGCTGCAGGTTCTCGCACTTGAAGTGCAGCTCCGCGCCGGCCAGCGCATCCAGCGCCGCGCTGCGCAGCACCGGCGTGACCAACGCGTGTGGCGCGATGCGCGCGGCGGCGTCGCGGATGGTGTCGATATCGGGCAGCGCGTTCATGGCACGACGATCTCCACGCCGCAGCGGTAGCGCCGCTCCGCGCCCGGTTCCAATCGGATCGCCTCCGCGCACTCGGGCCGGTTGAACGCGTTCGCCATGCATTCCATCGGTTCCAGCGCCACCGCGCGACGGCGGTCGCGGCTGATCGTGTCGGCGGTGAAGGCGTGCATCAGGCCACGCTCCTGCCAAACCGCCAGCGCACGCCCGCTGGCCGGATCGCGCAGGCGCGTGCGGAGGCGTCCGTCGGTGTCCGGCTGCAAGGCGTCGTAGCTCTGGTCGATGATCAGGTCGCCGATCGCGCGCGGTTCGCGGAAGTCCATCGCAGGCGCGTCGTCCAGCGCCACGTAGGCCGCCGCGCCGGGCAGCGCGATCAGGTCGGCGTCGGTGCGGATCAGCCCTTCGGCGGGAATCTGCAGCTCCCAGCCGTCCACCAGCGCGTCGGCCAGGCGGAAATACGGATGCCAGCCGAAGAAGCATGGCGCCGCACTGTCGCCCACGTTGCGCATCGCGACGTCCAGCGCCAGGCCGGTGGCGTCGAGCGTGAAAGTCACGGCCAGGTCGATGGCATGCGGATAGCCCGGCTGCGGGCGAATCGCGTCGGTGGTCAGCGTGACCCGCGCCCGCTCCGCGTCGGCCGCGAGCGCGGCGAGCTCGAACGTGGCCCCGCGCACGAAGCCATGGCGGCTGGCGCGCGCGCCGCCCACCACCCCAGGTTGCAGGTCCTGCGGCTGGCCGTCGAAGCTGTAGCGCGCATCGGCGATGCGGCCGCCGAACGGCACCATGATCGCGAAGCGCGAGCCGGAACGCGCGACGATCTCCGCGTCGTCGCGGTAGCCGTCGGCATAGTCGAACCAGGCGCCGCCCTCGTCCGCCTCGAAATTCAGCAGTGCCGCGCCAAGCCGCGCGATGCGCACCCGGCGACCGCCCTCGGCATCCTCCAGCTGCACCACGGGCTGGGTGCCCAGCATGGCTTCGGCGGCAAGAAATCGCGGCATCGACGGACTCCGTTGAAGGTGAGGGGCAGGATGCCGCATGTTAGCCTGATCCATCCCCGCCCCCGATTGTCCTCGCATGAACGCTCGACCCGACGCCGCCAATCTGCCGATCCGCCTTGCCGACTACCGCGCACCCGCGTGGCGGGTGGAGCGGGTGGAGCTGGATTTCGAGCTGGGCATCGATGCCACCGAAGTCAGTGCAAAGCTGCTGTTGCGCCGCGATCCCGCGCAAAACGAGCCGCTGCGACTCGACGGCGAAAACCTCGAGCTGCTTTCCATCGCTCTGGACGGCCAGAC
>JAJZGE010000078.1 GCA_021798675.1 Pseudomonadota bacterium
AGCGCGCGTAGCTGGTGTTGTTGCGAAACCCCAGGAAGATCGCCAGCGTCAGGCCGATCAGCGAGAACGGCACAAACGTCAGCGACACCTTCCACACAAACAAACGACCATGCAGCAGCGTCACCAGCAGCGAAAAGACCAGCGTCACCAGCAGCTGCGGCAGGATCACCGGCAGCACCGAGCCGTGAACGACCAGCAGCATGCGAAACCAGTTGGGGCGTGGACGGATGATCATGATGAACCTCAGGGACGCAGGAAGTGGAACGCTCTGCCGCGCATTCTCCGTGCGGCCGGGCAAAAGGCCAGTTCCCTTTCCATGATCGTCGACCCTGCAGGCCGGGGTGGCCAGCGCATGTCACGCCGCGACCGAGCCGGGTCTCCTCCGCGGCCATCCCTGCCGTGCCGATCAGCGAGCTGCTGCGGTCGTCAGCGTTTGCGCCTTGCTCTGGCCCGCGCCTGCTCGAAGAAGTCGTGCACCCCGGCGGCGCTCATGCGGCGGGCATGGGAGAGCTCCCCGGCCCGGGTGGAATACAGGATGCTGCCGCCCGGCGAGAGCATGACCGCCGCCGGGATGCCGTTTTCGACCGGATGGCCGAATCGTCCGGCGACGTCGAGGTTGCGGTCGAAGTTGCCGACGTTGACCTTCACCACGTTGAAACTGCGCGCCATCAGCGCGGCGTTTGCCGGCTGCTCGAGCGAACGGGCCAGCGCGCGGCAGTCTTCGCACCAGTTGGCGCCGAAGAAGATCAGCACCGGCCGGTGGTTCACCCTGGCCCGATCCAGCGCCCGCTGCACGTCGGCACGGGCGTTGGCTGCGACGGGGTAGGGAACGTCAGCGGCCGGCGCCTGAAAACTGAGCGCAAGCAGCAACAGCGGAAGAAATCGCTTCATCGGTATGCCAGACGTGGGGGAGGCGGCTGCGGAAACCGGCGCGCCGGAGCCCCCAACATCGGGCGCTGCGGATGCTGCACCAAATGATCTGTGGCGATGTGCATATGCGCCACACGCATAAAACCTCCGTGTTCACGATTTCCCGACCGGCGCACGGCCGGCGCTGCGCCGAAGGGCGGTGCGCCGGATGGCCCGGGCACTTATGCTGTTTGCCGTCACCCTGCCTGGAGCACGCCATGAAGATCCTCTGTGCGCTCGCGCTGCTGGCCGCCGTCTCGACGCAGGCCGCCACGGCCAGTGAACCGGTCCAGCGCAAGGATTCCAGCGTCATCGGCGCCGACGGCACCGCGTACGTCACGCGCGTCGTGCCGATCCCCCGCACCATCAGCCCGCAGGCGCAGGCCAGCCTCGCCCGGCCGATCCCGGACGCGGAGACGACCCCCTCGATCGCCGAGCAGCGGCGCGAGGTTGACGCCTGGCAGGCCGGCGCGGCGAAGGCGTTCGAGAAGCTTTACCCGGTGAAGGTCGAGCAGGGCGTGATCGCCGGCGTGCCGGTGCGCATCGTGACGCCGCCGCACGTCCCGGCCAGCCATCGCGATGACGTGCTGCTCAACGTCCACGGCGGCGGCTTCGTCGTCGACTCCGGCTCGCTCACCGAGTCGATCCCGATGGCCAGCCTCACGCAGACGCGGGTCGTTTCGGTGCTGTACCCGCTGGCGCCGGAGCACCCGTTTCCCGCCGCGCTGGATGCCGCCATCGCGGTGTACCGCGCGCTGCTGAAGACCTGCCCGCCCGACCACATCGTGATCTACGGCACCTCGGCCGGCGCCATCCTCACCGGCGAGATCGCCGTGGCGCTGAAGCAGCGCCACCTGCCCGAGCCCGCCGCGCTGGGCATCTTCTCCGGACTCGGCGATTTCTCGCGGCCGGGCGACTCCGCCTCGCTGTTCGCGCTGAACGGCCTGTCCGGCTACCTGGCGCCGCCGGTGCCCGGCGCGCGCATGAGCCCCGAATACGTGGGCCGTACCGATCCACGCGACCCGGTGCTGTCGCCGGTGTTCGCCGACCTGCGCGGCCTGCCGCCCACGCTGTTCATCACCAGCACGCGCGACATGCTGCTGAGCGGCACCACCATCCTTGACCGCGCGTTTCTGCATGCCGGCGTGGACACCCGGCTGATCGTCTTCGAGGCACTGCCGCACACCTTCTGGAACGATCCCGACCTGCCGGAATCCACCGAGGCCCACCACGCCATGGCGGACTTCTTCAGCGCGCATCTTTACGGCGCAGCGAGCCAGCGTGGATCTGCCGTTCCGCGCAGCGGGCAGCGCTGAAGGTCGGCAACAAAAAAACCGCTTCCGGCGGGAGAGGTTTTGGGGTGAGGGCTCGGCACGACGCGATACGCCCGTGTGCCCGGCAGGCTCGCAGCGAAACGAAAAACCGACGCGCCGCGCCCGCTGTCGCGGCGGGCGGAAGCGGCGGGCCTGGCCGCAGGGCTTGCTGCCGCGGATTCCTGCCGAGGTGCAGCTGGCGCCAGCCGCCAGGACGACCGGTGTGGACGCGAAGACCAGGGCGCAACCCAGTCCCGAGATCCGCAGCTGCTTGCGCATGACGCCCTCCGGTGTTGACGCGTGCCGGCAGGTTGTCAGGAATGAAAAGGCATCTGCGTTCGTCACGGACAAAGGCCTATGCTGCAGGACGATCGCGCGCCGAGGAGTTCCGCCATGACCGATATCAGTGGCAAGACCAGCAACGGGTTTGCCTACGAGGGCAACTATCACCCACCGAGCGCCGGTCGCGTGCACTGGTCGGTGACCTTTCGCCACAACGGCGATTTCGCCGGCATGCGGCATGGCTGCGTGCACGGCGTGCAGGACACGCAGCCGGCGGCGCTGGATGAGGCGGTGATGCGCGACATCGAGTCGGCGTGGACACTGGCGCATTGACGCCGCGGCGCGCGATCCGCTTCACTGGAACCCGCATTCGCCATTCATCAAACCCGCCCGCATCCGCAAGGCTCGTCCGTGCTTCGAGACGCCACTGCCGCCGATTTTCCCGCCATCCTCGAACTCAACCAGGCGTTCGTGAGCGTGCTCAGTCCGCTCGACCACGCGCGCCTGGCGCGGCTGCATGCGCAGGCGGCGCTGCATCGGGTGATCGAGCAGGACGGACGGGTCGAGGCCTTTCTGCTGGTGCTGCGCGAGGGCGCCGACTACGACAGCCCGAACTACCGCTGGTTTGCCGAACGCCATGCGCGCTTCCTGTATGTGGATCGCATCGTGGTCGCCGGCTCCACCCAGGCGCGCGGCGCCGGCAGCGCGCTGTACCGCGATCTCTACGCGCTGGCGATGCGTGACGGGGTGCCGCTGATTGCCTGCGAGTTCGATATCGAACCGCCGAACCCGGCGTCCGCGCGCTTCCATGCCGGGCTCGGCTTTTGCGAGGTGGGCCGCCAGGCGCTCGATGGCGGCCGGAAAATCGTCTCGCTGCAGCTGCTGGATGTGACCATCAACCCGCACGGAGAAACCGCGATGACGACCCATGCCGCTTATCCGATCGGCACGCCCGGCGTTCCCTGGGGCGCGGCGGAAGTCGCGGCGTGGCGCGCACGCCAGACCCGCCAGCGCAGCTACGCAGCGGACGTGCTGCGCGCGGTCGAGTCGCTGCGCGCGCGCTTCGACGTGCAGCAGTACGGCCGGGTGGAATACGCCCCCGACAGCTACCCGCTGTTCGCGATCACCAGCCGCCCCTGGCGCGACGAGCTGCCGGTGGTGCTGGTGACCGGCGGCGTGCATGGCTACGAGACCAGCGGCGTGCACGGCGCGCTGCAGTTCGTCGACCGGCAGGCGGCGCGCTATGCCGGTCGCGCCAATCTGGTCGTCGCGCCGTGCGTGAGCCCGTGGGCGTACGAGCGCATCCATCGCTGGAACGCGGACGCGCTCGACCCCAACCGCTCGTTCCGCGACGCCAGCCCGGCGCAGGAATCGGCCGCGCTGATGCGCCTGGTGGCGCCGTGGCGCGGGCGCGTGCTGGTGCATGTCGACCTGCACGAAACCACCGACACCGACGAGTCCGAGTTCCGCCCTGCGCTGGCTGCCCGCGACGGTGTGGCGCACGCGCCGGGCGAGATCCCCGACGGCTTCTATCTGGTCGACGACAGCGAGCATCCGCAGCCCGCCTTCCAGCAGGCGATCATCGCGGCGGTGGCGCAGGTCACCCACATCGCCCCGGTCGATGCCAAGGGCGAGATCATCGGCTCGCCGATGGTCGCGCCGGGCGTGATCCGCTACCCGCTCAGACAGCTCGGCCTGTGCGCCGGCATCACCGAGGCCCGCTACACCACCACCACCGAGGTCTACCCCGACAGCCCGCGCGCCACTCCGGAGCAGTGCAACGCGGCGCAGGTGGCGGCGGTGTGTGCGGCGATCGATTTCGCGCTCGACCAAAGCGGTGACGATGCGGCTTTCTGAGGGTCGGCCGGCATGCGCTGCCGCGACGGGCTCGCGCATGCCGGCAAACCGTCAGGATTTCGCCCGCCGCCGTCCCGCCGCCGCGGCCATGCTGCACGCGTGCCCATGACGGAGTCTTGCCCATGTCCCTGCGCCTGCCGGCGGCTGCCGCGCTGACGCTCAGCCTGATGCTGAGCGTGGTTCACGCCGAACCGGCGGCGGCGACGACCGCCCACGGCATCGATCGCCGCGACTGGAATGCGCCGCAGAAGCCGTTCCGCATCTACGGCAACACCTGGTACGTGGGTCCGCATGGCCTGTCCTCGATCCTGCTGGATACGGGGCAGGGACTGGCGCTGTTCGATGGCGACCTGCCGCAGTCGCCGCCGCTGATCGAGGCGAACATCCGCGCGCTCGGATTCCACGTGCGCGACATCCGCTGGATACTCAACTCGCACGCGCATGCCGATCACGCCGGCGGGATCGCCGCGCTGCAGCGCGACAGCGGCGCGCAGGTACTGGCCAGCGAAGCGGGTGCGCGCGAGCTGGCGCTGGGCGGCGCTGACCGCGATGACCCGCAGTATGGCGACCTGCCCGACTACCCGCCGGTGCGTCACGTGCGCGTGGTGCGCGACGGCGAGGTGGTGCGGCTGGGCGGCGTGGCGATCACCGCGCATTACACGCCGGGCCACACGCCGGGCAGCACCGCGTGGACGTGGACCTCCTGCGCGGGCGCACGCTGCCTGCGCATGGCGTATGCCGACAGCCTCACGCCGATCGGCGCGCCCGGTTTCCGTTTCAGCGACGACCCGCGTCGCGTCGCGGCATTCCGCCGGGCGATCGCCACGGTGGCCGCGTTGCCCTATGACATCCTGCTGACTCCGCACCCGGACGCCAGCGGCTTCTGGCAGAAGGTGGCGCGGCGTACCTCGGCGTCGGATGCCGCGCCCCTGATCGACACCGGTGCCTGCCGTGCCTATGCCGCCACCGCGGCGAAGGCATGGGCCGCGCGCCTGGCGCAGGAGCGAGCGGAGAAGGCGACGCATCGTGCCGGCGGCAAGCCGTGACGCAGGCGGGTCATCCGTTCGTCGGGTGAAGTGCGCCGCTGGCGCGATGCCGGCGCGCCCGACACCTCAGCGGCTCGCCGCCAGCCCCGCCGCCACTACCGCATGCACCTGCGCCGCCAGCGCCTTGCGGTCGGTGCCCGGCGCGATCGCGATCGGCGGATGGAAGGTCACGCGCACCACCGCGCCGGACCGGCGCAGGAAGCGGCTGACGTGGGCACCCGCCGCCATGTCGCTGTGGAACGCGTAGCCGTCGCGATCGCCGCCCGCCGCCAGCGCGCGGCCGTCGACGGAGCGGATGTCCAGCGTGAACGGCTGCAGCGTCCACGCCTGTGCCGCCGCCTGCTCGCCCAGGAACAGCGAAAACAGGCTCGACTTGAACGGCGCCACCCGCTCGCCCGAGGACGTGGTGCCCTCGGCGAACAGCACCAGATCGTGGTCCGGGCGCATCTGCGCGGCGATGGCTGATGCCACGCTGGCCGCGTCGCGCCGACGGCGGCTGATGTACAGCGTCTGCCCCAGCGCGCCGATGAAGCGCATGCCGGGCCAGCGTTCCATGTCGTTCTTGGCGATGAAGCGCGCGCGCAGCAGGCTGCCGAGCAGCACGATGTCGAAGTGCGAGACGTGGTTGCCCACGAACAGCGTGCCGCCGCCATCGCGCGGCGTGCCGATGACCTCGGCGCGCAGCCCCAGCGCCCGCCGCAGGCAGTCGAACCACAGCCGCGGCAGCGCGAACGCCGCCCGCCCGCGGGTGCAGCGCAGCACCAGCCACTGCAGCGGCATCAGCAGCACACTGGCCAGCAGCATCATGACCACCCGGGCCGCGGCACGCAGCAAGGCAAGCGGGTGGGAGTCGCGTGATCGATCAAGGCTCATGCGTGAGATACGTAGGGTGGGGTGGCGGCGGATGCGGGTGGAGCGTGCCTGCGAACTGGGCGACGAGCTTACCGAATGGCCGTTCGACGTGGTTGCATGGCTACTGCATACACGCATGGATGCGGTCGGTAAATGTGCTATCCCCACCGTTCGTCCTGAGCGCAGCGAAGCGCACGCGGGGAACGGCCAGGGATCGCCGCTGTTGTGGGAAGCGAGGAAGTCGAAGGACAGCCATCCATGCTTTTTGCAGGCCAGAGCCATAGCCGCCGCGACAGGACGTTCATGAACCGCCTCCCGGGCCTCGACCTGCGGCGTGGTCCGAGGCATCGCGCCGCACGCCTCGCTATGCTGCGGGTTTGCGACGGAGCCCCGCCATGCCTGAAACGGTTCACGTGCGTCCGCTGGAAGCGGCGGATCTCCCCGCCTGGCAACCGCTGTGGGATGGCTACAACGCGTTCTACGGGCGGCACGGCGAGACGGCGCTGGCGCCGGAGATCACGCGCACCACGTGGCAGCGCTTCTTCGATCCGCACGAGCCGGTGTTTGCGCTGGTGGCGCAGCAGCAGGGGCAGCTGCTGGGGCTGGTGCATTACCTGTTCCATCGCAGCACCACCCGGATCGAGCCGGTCTGCTACCTGCAGGACCTGTTCACCGCGCCGGCGGCGCGCGGGCGCGGCATCGGGCAGGCGCTGATCGAGGGCGTGTACGCGCAGGCCGCCGCTGCGGGCGTGCAGCGCGTGTATTGGCAGACGCACGCCGGCAACGCGACCGGGCGCCGGCTGTACGACCGGGTCGCCACCCACGCGGGCTTCATCGTCTACGCGCACGACGGCTGACGCGGTCCGGCGGCGAGGGCGGTTACCATCGTCGCCTTGCCGCGCGCCGCAGCCTGCCGATGCCCTCTGTTTCCAGCGCTTTGTCCACGCCGCTGCCGCGCAATGTGCGGCTGCTGATCGGCATGCGCGCGGCGCGCAGCTTCGGTCAGGGCGCGATGGTGGCGGCGTTTGCGCTGTACCTGCACGCGCTGGGCTGGCACGGCCCTGGCATCGGCGCGGTGCTGATGGCCGCGCTGCTGCTGGGCAGTGCGCTGAGCCTGGTGGTGGGGCCGCTCAGCGATCGCCGCGGGCCGCGCGGCTTTCTGCTCGGCTACGAAACGGTGCAGGTGATGGCGGCGCTGATCGCGCTGCTCACCAG
>JAJZGE010000079.1 GCA_021798675.1 Pseudomonadota bacterium
CGACCAGCGCGTCGATACCTTCGAGCACGCGGTTCGCCGCCGGTGTGCCGGGACCGCTGGCGTGCTCCTGGTCATCCAGCGAAGCAAAGTAGGCGGTCATGAACTGCGGCTTGCGCGTCTCCAGCAATTTCACCATGAAGCGGGCGCGATTCTGGTCACCGGCGAGGCTCTCGTCGATGCCGTCGGCATACGGGCCGAGGCCCTGTTCCAGTGACGGCAGCAGGCCCGGCGTGGCCAGCGCGGCGAGCAGCTTGCGGTCGTCCGGGGTGCCGGCGCGCCAGATCTGCGGCAGGTTCCAGTCCACCGGCGCGCCCACGCTGACCGGCCAGTGCACGTTGGCGGTGCTCAGCCCGGCCGCGCGCGCCGCGTCCCACAGCGTGGGCACGCGGATGTCGCTGGCGTACCAGTCCCAGCCCTGCTGGTTCTTGTTGTAGGGATCGAAGGTGAGGTTGCCGCCGATCCCGTGCAGGTTCGGCGACACGCCGGTGAGGATCGTGGTGTGGCTGGGATAGGTCAGCGTGGGCAGCACGCCGCGCACGTCGCTGGCATACGCGCCGCGGGTGAGGAACGCCTGCAGGTTCGGCAGCTTGATGCCGCGCTGCTGCGCGTCGATCACGTCGGCCGGGCGCAAACCGTCGATCGAGATCAGCAGCACCGGCCGCGCGAGGCTGGCGCCCGATGCCAGCAATGACGAAAGGCCCAGCAGCAGGGCAGGCAGAAAGTGGCGCATGCGAGAGTCCCATTGGAGATTCTCCGCATGCTCAACGGCCTGCGCTGCAATCGTGTGACAACGATCCTTCGTTTCCGCTTTGGCCGTCCGCGGCCGGGTGCGCTCAATCGATTGCGCGCAGCTTCATTCCGGCACAGCGTAAGCCTGCTCACGAAACAGCCGCAGGCAGGCATCGACCACCATCGGGTCGTATACGCTGCCGTTGCCGCGTTCGATTTCAGCCAGTGCATGATCGATTCCCAGCCCGTGACGGTAGGGCCGTCGCGAGGCCATGGACTCCACCACGTCGGCGACCATCACGATGCGCGCCTCGAGGATGATTTCATCCCCCTGCAGGCCGCGCGGGTAACCACTGCCGTCCATGCGCTCGTGATGTTGCCAGGCAACCTCGGCCACCGGCCACGGCAAGTCGATGTCCTTGAGCAGGTCGTAGCCAGTCTGCGGATGCATCTGGATCAGACCCCATTCCGTGGCCGTGAGCGGGTCGAGCTTGGTGAGAATCTCCAGCGGAATGCTGATCTTGCCGATATCGTGCAGGCTGCCGGCCACGCGCAGGCCCTGCAGACGCTGCGCATCCAGGCCCAGTTCGGCACCGATCGCCGCCGCGATCAGGCCGACCCGACCCGAGTGGCCCTGGGTGTAGCGGTCGCGCAACTCGGATAGCCGGGTGGCGACCTGCACCGTGCCCATGAACGCCGATTCGAGTTGCGCCAGATGGTGCTCGCGCCATTCATCGGCGCGCAGCTTTTCCGTGATGTCCTGGATCATGCCGACGATGGCGGGATGACCACCGTAGAAGGTTCGCGTACCGTTCGCGCTGACTTCGAGCGTGCGGCCGTCCTTGCACAGGGCAGTGAAGTCGTAGCTGATGCGGTCCACGCTACCTTCGAGACGCAGGCGGATATTCTCGAGGACGATGCCGCGATCCTTCTCGGCGACGACGCTCAACGGATCCTGGCCGATCAATTCCCCGGCGTCGGCGTAGCCCAGCATGGCCGCCATGCGCGGGTTCACGTAGACCAGCCTGCCGGCCTGGATCAGGTAGACCCCGGCAATCGACTGCTCCACCAAGCTGCGATAGCGCTCTTCGGACTCGCGCAATGCGGCCTGCACCTGCCTGCGGGCGGCCTCGTGGACGAAGTTTTCCAGTGCAAAGTTGATATTTGCAGCCATCTGCTCCAGCAGGCTGCGCGTGGCCTCATCGAAGCTGTCGGGCGATGCGCCATACAGGACCAGCACGCCGAAGATCGCGCCGCCTTGCCGCAACGGCAGTGAAGCCACGGCGCCCAAACCAAAACGGGCGCCGCGCGCATGCCAGGGCGCGGCACGTGGGTCGTGCTGGAAATCCACAACCCACACCGACTGGCCCTCTTGCACAGCAAGACCCGCCGCGCCGTGTCCGAACGGGTTGTCCGCATCCGCCGAAATTTCGATGCCCTGCAAAAATTCGTTGACATGCTCGCCGGCACTGGCCACCGGACGGAGCAGGCGGGTGTCCGGATCGACCAGACCGATCCATGCCAGCTTCATGCCGCCGGTTTCCACCGCCACCCGGCAGATTTCCGCGAACAGCTCGTGCTCGCTGGCGCAGCGCACGATGGCTTCGTTGCACTGCGACAGGGCATCGTACAACTGGGTCTGCCGCCGGATTTTCGCTTCGGCATGCTTGCGTGCCGTGATATCGAGCAGGACGCCGTCCACCAGCACGCCCTGACCGGCCGCATCGCGTTCGGTCACCTGACCCTTGGCCCACAACCAATGCACGCTGCCGTCAGGCCAGACCACCCTGAAATCGAATGAATAGCTGTCGGGGCCACCTGCCGCCACCGCCGCGCCAATGGATTCATGGCTCCGCGCCCGATCCTCGGGATGGGTCGCCTGCAGGAACGTATCCATGTTCCAGCGATCCTGCCATGCCAGTCCGTACAGTTGATCGTGGTTGCGGGTACGAAACATCTGGTCGGCACTGAAGTTGTAACTCCAGGTTGCGATGCCCAGCATTTCCGTGGTCAGGCGAAGCTGGTGCTCACTTTCCCGCACCGCCTGCTCGAATGACCTTCGTTCGGAGAGATCCCGCACCACGCCGATGGCATGCCAGCCGCCTTCCCAGCGGGCCGCCGACGTCGAAAGTTCGGCCGGGAATTCGCTGCCGTCCTTGCGCTGCGCGACGATCTCGACCAGCTTGCCGACGTGGTCACACTCGCCGCTTTGCCCGAAACGGGCAAGCCGGTGTTCCACCGCGGCATGCCTGTGCGAGCGTCCGATCAGCAGGTGCAGCGGCTGCCCGAGCGCCTCATCGCGGGAGTACTGGAACATCCGTGTCGCCGCCGGATTCCACTCGAGGATCCGGGCGTGCGCGTCGGTGATGATCATCGCGTCGAGCATGGCGCTGGTGGCCTGGCGGAAACGCGCCTCGCCCGCGCGCAACTTGCGGAAGACCAGCCAGTAAAGCGCGGGAGAAACGGTGAGGGCAAGCACCGCCGCGGCAATCAGATCCCAGCTGTCGTGGGCGATCGCCAGATGCATCCGCGGCGCGAGAACATCCCGCATCAACAGAATGATCACGACCTCGGTGACGAACACCGCCGCACCCGCCAGCGATACCAGGCCGAACGGACTGCGCGCCCACTTTCTGACCCCCATCGTGCCTCCCGATCGACGTGTTGCTGCTCGTGCTGGACTGGCAAAGAGCATACCGCGTCAGCAGCGGCGCGAATCGGCGCACCGGACTGCCGTTTGCGGACGGGCTGTGATCGCCCGGACTAGGCAGGGTGCCCCGTGGGCGGCTGCCCGGTCGCGCCCGCGCCGTCGACCAGCGGCCCCGGCTCGAATACCTCGAAACGATGGCGGCCCTGCTGCTTCGCCCGATACAACGCAGTATCCGCGTCGCGCAGCAGTTCATCGCTGCCGCCGTAGCAATGGTCGCCGATCGCGATGCCGATGCTGATCGAAGGCACCAGAACCGTACCTGCCACCTGGATCGGCTCGCTCAGCACCTGCAACACGCGCTTCGCCACGTTGATGGCGGCAACCGGCGTCTCGAGGTCTTCCAGCACGATGCAGAATTCATCCCCGGAAAGTCGCGCCACCACCTCGGGATCGCGCACGCACAGCTGCAGTCGGCGGGCGACCATTTTCAGGAACTCGTCGCCGGCGAGGTGGCCGAGGCTGTCGTTGATCGCCTTGAAATGATCGAGATCGAGATACAGCAGCGCGCAGCGCCGCTCCGGCCTGCGCTGCATCGTGCCGAGCAGGCGGTCCACCCGGTCGCACAGGAAGCCGCGGTTGGGCAGGCCGGTCAACGGGTCGTGCATGACCTGGTGCCTGAGCTGCTCCTGCACCCGCTCGCGCTCGACAATCTGCCGGCGCAGTTCCTGCGTGCGTTCCTCGACCCGCTGTTCCAGCTGCTCCTTGGCCTGCTGCAGCGAGGCTGCCGAGCGGCGGCGGTGAATGCTGTTGGCGATTTGCGAGGCGGCGAAGGCAAGCAGCTCCTGATCCGCCATGGCGTAGACCACCGCCTGGTCCAGACTCTGCACCGTCACCAGGCCGATTACTTCATCGCCAACCAACAGCGGCACCCCGAGCCAGCTCATCGCCGGCTCACCCACATGCTGCAGCACCACCTCGCCCTGCTGGCTCAGCGCATCGATCTCGGCACGCTGCCGCAACAGCACCGGGCTCGCCTTGCGCAGGACGTATTCGCTCAAACCACCGCCAATCGGCCGCGATGGCATGCTGCGTATGCTGGTGTCCACGTAATACGGAAAATCAAGCCGCTGCCGGTCGTCCGAGATCAGGGCGATGAAGAAGTTCTCCGCATGCAGCAACCCGCCCACCACGGCATGCACACGTTCGTAGAACTCGCTCTCGTCGATGTCGGCGGTAGCCAGCTGAGCCAGCTGAAACAGCGCTGCCTGCAGTTGTTCGGCGCGCTGCCGTTCCCTGACTTCGCGCTGCAGGGCCTGATTGGCCTCGACCAGTTCGCGCGTGCGCAGCTGGACGCGATGCTCCAGCTCGTCCTTGCCCTGTCTGCGCTCCAGCGCGGTGAGCACGTGACTGGCGACAAACTCCAGCACCGCGCGATCCTGTTCCGAGTAGCCGATATGTGGCTGGTAGCTCTGCACCACCAGCCCACCGCAGACCCGGCCGTCGCGCCGCATCGGCACGCCCAGCCAGTCGGTAGCGTCCGGTCCCACGATATTCAGCGGTCCGTCCACCTGTTCGCGCAGCTGCTCCATGTTGCCCAGCATCGACCGGCCGCCGGTCAGCAGGTGCCAGGTCAGCGAGTACGGCTGCGCGGCCAGCGGCTCATCGACGGTGGTATCCGGAATCTGCGAATCCTCGACATCCACGTAGTAAATGAAGCGCATCGTCTCGCGCGACGGCTCGTAGCGCACGATGAAGAAATTTTCGCCGTACATGAGCGTGCCTACGATGTCGTGCAGACGACGCAGCATCTCGGCCATGGGCAGGTCCGAACCGGCCAGATCGGCCATCGAGAACAGCGCGTGCTGCAGCCGCTCCGATCGCTCCAGCTGCCGGTGCGACTCATGCAGGCCGGCCAGTTCCAGCGCAAGGCGCAAATGATGACGGGCCAGCGCGAAGTGCAACTCGAGCCACGCGCGCAGTTCCTGTTCATGCTGCTCAACCGCGAAATGCAGCAACAGCACGATGGGCTGATCCGCCAGCACGCGCCACGCCACTCGTCGCCGATCCGCACTCAGGGCGTACCCGTCACTGTCCAGCACTGCCCGTGCCCAGTCTGCCTCGGCCAGCGTCACTGGCGCACTGCACGGCCGCGTCCTGCCATCGTTCCACAACAGGCAGGCTCGCTCGCAGCCGGGCCACGCGCCGGCCATGGCCACGATGACGGCACCGACATCCCACTGTGTCTGCGCGTCGATCAGGCGTCGCTGCCACACCATCAGCTCCTGCGTCAAAGGCAGTGGCTGGCTCGGAGCATGCCGTTCGTTCATCACAGGAATTTCCTCGGCAGCACGTCGGTTGGTGCGTCTGGATCGGCAAATGGACTTCGCTCGGAGAATGCCCCCGGACCGGGTGCCGGCGCGTCGTCTGGGCTGTGGCGACATCCGGTTGCCCGGGCTCCCCTGTCCGTAGTCTGTCTGATCCATGCAACAGACGGGCCGGAAAGCATGGCCAAAGCGTGATGTGCGTCTCGCATTGCGCATCCCGTGGCCCGGCGTTTGGCCGCTTCCCCGGGACACGGGGTATTCGCGCTCGTTGCGGCATCGTTCCCGGCGCGATTACTGATACACGTGCAGCCGTCCAAACGTCCACGCGTGGTAGGACTGCAGCAGGCCCGGCACCGCGCAGTCGTCGTACAGGCCGTGGCAGCGCTGGCGCAGCGCGGTCAGCGCGGAGAAGTACGGATCCTCCGGCAGGCCGGCCGCCTGCAGCACCATGCTGGGCAGGAACGCGATGTCGAGCATCGGGTAGCTCGGCAGCGGCGCGCCGGCGAAGTTGCTCTTGATCATGTAGTAGGTGAGGTAGTCGCGGTACGGCCGCAGCGCCGCCGGCAGCGTGCGCGGCAGCTGCCGGATCAGCCCCTCGAACGACGGCTGGTGGTCGCCGAAGTGCACCAGCACGGTCGGCTGCGCGCGATCGAGAAAAGCATGTTCCAGGCCGCGCATGGCCACGTCCGAATCGTGCAGGCGCGCGAGGTAGGTGTCGAAGTTCAGCGCCGGCGCGGGCTTCAGCCCGTGCAGCAGGTTGCGGAAAGCCGGCGGCAGGGTCGACATCGGATCGTCGTGCGGACCGTGCTGGTTGATCGTGAGGATCATCACGAACACCGGCTGGCCCGGCTTTTTCACCTTGTCGTAGACGCGCTTCGCCGCGGCGAACATCTGCGCGTCGGTTTCCTCCCACTCGTCCAGGCCCAGTTCCTTGACGTCGTACAGGTGATCGAAGCCATAGGCCTGGTACGCGTTGCGGCCGTTGATGAAGCCGCCGGCGGTCGGGTAAATCGCGATGGTGAGATAGCCCAGCCGTCGCAGCTGCAGCGCCAGCGCGTCGCGCACGTGCGGCGCCAGCGCAAACGGCGCGTACATGCCGCCCGCGCCGAAGAGGTCCTGCGGCATGCCGGTGAGCACGGCGAACTCGCTGACCCAGGTACCACCACCAAAGGTATGCACGCGCAGCACGCCGTGCCCGCGCGTGCGCGCATCCGCCTGCAGCATCGGGATACGGCAGGCCGGCACGCTGCAGGCGCGGTAGATCGAAGGATCGAAGGTGCTTTCCTCCAGTACCTGCACGATGTCCGGGTACGGCGGCTTCGACGTGCCCGGCTCGCCCCGGGCGGTCGCCGCCCACTGCTGCTCGGCCACCGCGTCGCTGGCCATCGCCGGCAGATGCACGTCGGCGTCGTGCAGGTTGACGAAGAAATTGGTCAGCTGCGCATCGTCCGACAGCTTCTCCCACACGTCGCGCGCATGCACCTGGGCAAACACCCCGGTGGGCAGCAGGCAGGCCCAGAACGCCAGCGCGAACGCGGCGCCACCACCCACGCGCAGGGCCGCGGCGCGGCGTGGTGGCAGCCGCGCGAACAGCCGCCGGTCGGCG
>JAJZGE010000080.1 GCA_021798675.1 Pseudomonadota bacterium
ACCCGATCACGCCGCGATCGGCGCGCTGGCGAGGGCCAGCGACAGCATGGGGCTGTGCGCCTTCGCGCGCGCGCAGGGCGCCGACTACCAGCTGGTGGTGCGCGCGCTGCCGGCCGGCGTGGGCATCGTCGAGGATCCTGCCTCCGGCGCCGCCAACGGTCTGATTGCCGCGTACCTCGCGCAGGCCGAACCCGACGGCGCGCTGGCGCGCGGCTATCAGGTCAGCCAGGGTCGCGAAATGGGCCACGATGCGCGCCTGATCGCACGGATCGAGCCGACCGCCATCTGGATTGGCGGCCGCAGCCACAGCGTGATCGACGGCGCCCTGCACTGGACGCCACAGGAATAGTGGTGGAAGCGACTTCAGTCGCGATGCCTTTGCCTTGATGCAGCATCAGAGCAAGAGCATCGCGACTGAAGTCGCTCCCACAAAAAAGCCTTAGCGCACAGGGTGTGCTCCTACGCGCGCTCGTCCAGATGCGCGCGGCGCGCCGCCACCAGCGCCAGTGCCGACCAGTCCAGCTCGGCATCGCCGGCCGCCAGCGCCTCCAGCAGGCTGTCACGCAGCACGCCGGCGAACGGCAGCGGCACCCGCGCCGCGCTGCCTGCGGTCAGCGCCAGCTCGACATCCTTCAGGCCCAGTGGCAGGGAGAAGCCAGCCGGCTTGAAGCGCTGTTCGGCAATCAGCTTGCCGTAGCCCTGATACGCCGGTGCGGCAAACAACGTGTTCGTCATCACCTCGAGAAAATCCGCCGCGCTGACGCCGTGCGCGCGAGTCAGCGCGGTGGCCTCGGCCATGCTCTCGATCGCCGCGGCCAGCATGAAGTTGCCCGCGATCTTCGCCACGTTGGCGCGCTCCGGCGCATCACCCAGTGGCCACACCCGGCTGCCCATCGCCTCCAGCAGCGGACGCGCCCGGTCGATCGCGGCAGGCGCACCGGCCGCCAGGATATTCAGCCTGGCCGCCGCTGCCATGTCCGGCCGCCCGAACACCGGCGCGGCGACATACGCCAGCCCGCGCCGCGCGTGCTCCGCCGCCAGCTCATGCGCCAGCGCCACCGAGATGGTGGCATGGTTCACGTGCAGCGTGCCCGGATCCATCGCGTCGAGCAGGCCGCTGTCGAGGAACACCTCGCGCACCGCCCGGTCGTTCGCCAGCATGCTGCACAGCACCTCGCCCTGCGCGGCCCGATCCGGCGTCTTCGCGACCCGGGCACCGAGCGATGCCAGCGGCTCGGTAGCAGCCTCGGTGCGGTTCCACACCGTCACCGTGTGGCCAGCCGCCACCAGATTGCTGGCCATCGCGCTGCCCATCGCGCCAAGGCCGATGAATCCGACTTTCATGAGGGTTCCTCGTGGTTGTCCGGCGCGCAGTGAAGCATGCGCGGTGTTCAGGGTGCGCGAAACGCGCGCGCTTTCCCATCGTAATGAAAGTTTGTGAGCGAAGATCGGACCGGCGCTGTTGAACGCCGCGAAATCAATCCTTCGGCGGACGGCTGCGCGAGGTGAGTTTCGACACGCGCAGCCGTTGCTCGGAGCGCATCACGTGAAGTACCAACACCGTGCTGCCGTCATGGCGGTAGAACACCCGACACGGCGGTTCGACAATTTGGCGGTAGCGCGAACGCTTGAGCTCCAGCGGGCGGCTACCACTTTCCGGATGATCTGCGAGCTGCTCGACGTGATGAAGAACGCGGCGCACCAGCTCTGCCGCAGCCGCGGGGTTCTCGATGGCGATGTAGTCGGCAATGGCGTCCAGATCGCCCACGGCCGGCTCCGTCCAGACTATTTCAGCCATCGGGCCAGACGGGTCCTGGCCTGAGCGTGGGCAACCACGCGACCTTCCGCCACCGCCAGCTCACCGCGGGCAATACCCTCAAGCACCGTCATGCGCTGCTGCTGGAGTTCGTAGCTCTCCACATCCACCAGATAGGCGCTGGGTAGGCCGTGCTGGGTGATGAGAATAGGCTGCCGATCCCGCTCGATGTCGGAGAGCAGTTCGGTCGCCTGACGCTTGAGGGTAGTGACGAGTTCGGTGCGCATGGAGTGACACTAAAGTAGCACTAACTTTTAAGCAAGGGCTGAACCAACGAGCTTAGGCGTTGGGCCCGAACAACGACCGGATCCACGGATATCTATCGTCAAGACAATAGTCCCTCGGCTGCGAGTTGGGTGACGACATTCAATGCTGGCCAACATTGTCAAACATGGCATCAAGCTTCGCTTTATCGATTTCCCCCACCCATCGTTTTGCTACCGACCCATCCGGAGCCATGACGAAAGTCATAGGCAGCGCATGTATGCCGAAGTAGGTGGGCTTGAGCGCTCGCGGCAGATTGCGCTCATCGACATGGGCGACCGGAAAACCGTGCGGATGCCGCGCCACAAACTGCCGCAAGGTTTGCGCATTGATCTTTTCATAGGTCACGCCGATCAACTTGACGGGCGGATGCGATGCTGCGAATGCCGACAACATCGGCATCTCTTCACGACATGCCTCACACCATGTCGCCCAGTAGTTCAGGATCACCCAGTGGCCACGTTCTGCCCTTAGATTGAATGCATGGCCATCTGCAGTTTGCAACGCCAGATCAGGCATCCCAGCCGACGCCATCCGCATCGTCAACGGAGCGAGTGCAAGGCCAGTCAATAGCCATTTCGTGACGTTTTTCATTGCCACAGCATCCTAGAAGGTTGACGTGCACATTCAACGGCAATTCCGGGTGGGCGGGCAGTGCAACTCGTCATGCCCTGGACTTGGCGACGAAGATGTGGCCCCCACGGAACTTCACGCCACCTCCCCCGCCGCCCGCCCCGACGCCCATGCCCACTGGAAGTTGTAGCCGCCGAGCCAGCCGGTGACGTCGACGACCTCGCCAATAAAGTACAAGCCGGGCACGCGTTTCGACTGCAGGGTGGTGGAGGAGAGGCCGTCGGTATCGACGCCGCCGAGGGTCACCTCGGCGGTGCGGTAGCCTTCGGTGCCGCTGGCGGTGATCGGCCAGGCGTTGAGCTGCGCGCCGATCTGCGCCAGCTCGGCGTCGCGGTACTGGCGCATCGGGCGACTGTCAAACCACTGCTCGCACAGGCGCTGCGCCAGCCGTTTCGGCAGCGCGTCGCCCAGCACGGTTTTCAGTTCGGCCAGCGGTCGCGCGGCGCGCTGTTCGATCAGCCAGTCACCGGCGTCGCGATCCGGCAGCAGGTCGATGCGCAGGTCGTCGCCGGGCTGCCAGTACGAGGAAATCTGCAGGATGGCCGGGCCGCTGAGGCCGCGATGGGTGAACAGCAGGCCGGCGCGGAAAGCCTGCTTGCCGACGCGCGCTTCCACCAGCGGCAGCGCCACGCCGGCCAGTTCCTGGTAGTGCTGCTGGTGCTTGCCGCTCAGCGTCAGCGGCACCAGTCCGGCACGCGTGGGCAGCACGGCGTGGCCGAACTGGCGCGCCAGTTCGTAGCCGAAGCCGCTGGCGCCCATGCCGGGAATCGACAGGCCGCCGCTGGCGATCACCAGCGCCTCGGCGTGCACCTCGCCGCGCGCGGTGAGCACGCCGAAACCCTCCGGCGTCTTGTGCACGCGCTGCACCGCGCAGCTGGTTTCGAGGCTGACGCCGGCGCCGGCGCACTCGTCCAGCAGCATGCGCACGATCTGCTTGGAGCTGTCGTCGCAGAACAGCTGGCCAAGCTCCTTCTCGTGATACGCGATGCGGTGCTTTTCCACCAGCGCGATGAAGTCCCACGGCGTGTAGCGCGCCAGCGCGGACTTGGCGAAGTGCGGGTTGGCCGACAAAAAATTCGCGGGCGTGGTGCCGGTGTTGGTGAAATTGCAGCGGCCGCCGCCGGACATCAGGATCTTCTTGCCGGGCCGGTTGGCGTGATCGACCACGAGCACGCGGCGACCGCGCTGGCCGGCGGTGATCGCGCACATCAGCCCGGCCGCGCCGGCGCCGATGATCAGCACGTCTGTCTTCATTCGATCCACGCCATCGTCGGGGGCCTGCAGCGCGGCATTATCACCCGCGGCCCGGCGCGGCATCGCTTACACTGGCCCACCGCCTCCCCCGAGCATGCCGCGATGCCCTCCTTCGACGTGATTTCCGAAGTCGACAAGCACGAGCTGACCAATGCGGTCGACCAGGCCAACCGCGAGCTGACCACCCGCTTCGACTTCAAGGGCAGCAATGCCAGCTTCGCGCTGGACGGTTTCGTGATCACGCAGAGCGCGCCAAGCGAGTTCCAGCTGCAGCAGATGCTGGACATCCTGCGCGGCCGGCTGGTGGCGCGCAAGATCGACATTCGCGCGCTCGAGCTGGCCGATCCCGAGACCAATCTGGCCGGCTCGCGCCAGAAGATCACCGTGAAACAAGGCATCGAGCAGCCGGTGGCGAAGCAGCTGGTGGCCGCGCTGAAAGGGGCCAAGCTGAAGGTCGAGGCGCAGATCAACGGCGACAAGCTGCGCGTCAGCGGCAAGAAGCGCGACGACCTGCAGCAGGCGATGGCAGTGCTGCGCCAGACCGAGGTGGAGCTGCCGCTGCAGTTCGACAATTTCCGCGATTGAGCTGGCGCCCCGTCAACCCTCGTAGGAGCGCACCCTGTGCGCGAATGCTTTTTCGCATGGCTGCACAGAGCCTTCGCGCACAGGGTGCGCTCCTGCGAGGGCGGCGCTAGGCCCGCGACAGCAGCCGCCCGCCCATCGCGGCATTGACGGCCACCACCAGCGCCACCGCCACCGCGTGCGTCAGCAGGTCGGTGGCAGCGGCATCGTAGGCGTGGCAGATTTCCAGCAGGCTGGCCGAGGCCGCGGCACTCGCCAGACCGATCATCACCGCGGTCAGCACCGGGCGCAGCGGGCAGGCGCGGCGCAGCAGCACGATCATCAGCGCGGACAGCGGAATCGAGAAGCTGACGATGAACACCAGGCAGTCGATCGACTGGTGCATGCCGGCCACCTCGGTGCCCGGCGCAATCCAGCGGCGCAGGCAGCCGAAGCCGCTGGCGCCGATCCACAACAGCATCCCCGGCAGCGGCAGCCACGCCCATGCCGCCGGCCGCCCCGGCACGCCCAGGGCAAACGCCGCCCATGCCGCGCTGATGGCGGTGATCACCGCGCCGAGGCCGGCCCATTTCAGATCCGGCGCCGCGGCCCAGCGCTGCAGCATGCCGGCCAGGCCGTAATGCATCGACAGCACGATCGCGATCGCCGCCACCACCAGCAGCCAGCCGAGCGCGCGCAGCGCAGGCGGCGGCAACCGGCGCACTGGCACCAGCCCGTTGCCGAGGCGGTCGATCAGGGCGGCGTGCGATCGTGGGTCGGACATGGCACTCAGGGCTCTCCGTGAAAATGGCCGCGCAGCGCCTTCAGCGCCCTATGCAGGTTGACCTTGAGGGCGCCGCTGTTGCGACCGGTGAGTTCGGCCGCCTCGCTCAGCGAGTGCTCGCGCAGGCCCAGCTGCTCCACCGCCTCGCGCTGGCCCGGCGGCAGCCGGGCAATCGCGGCATGCAACCGCTGCGCGCGCTGCAGCTGTTCGGTCGCGGCGCTGGCATCGTCCGGCCCGGCGTGCGTGTCCAGCGCAAACTCGTCGTGCAGCTCGCGGCTGTCGCGGCGACCGCGACTGCGCAACGCGTCGATCGCACGGCGGCTCGCGATGGCACTGAGCCAGGCATCGTACGAACGCGCCGGGTCATAGGTGTGGCGCACGCGATGCACGGTGATCAGGGTTTCCTGCACCACGTCATCCAGCCGATCCAGCGCCACGCCCTGCCGCCGTGCCGCCGCGCGGATCAGGCCCACCGAATCGGCCAGCAGCTTCTCGTAGGCGCGCCGATCGCCGGCCTGGGCCGCGGCCATCCACGCCGCCCGACGCTGGTCGGGCGACTCGCTGGCGGCGGAGGCGTCGGCTTGCACGGTCGGTTCGGCACTCGTCCATGTCGAATAACGACAATCTAGACCCATCAAGCCGGTGGCGGTCAAGGTTTGCGGCACGGGCGCTCCGGATCGGCAAGTCCCGACCGGCATTCGCCGCATCCGCCCGCGCGGTTACGCCGTATTTCCCTGTAGACGTGCGGTGGCGCTGCACGGCGAGCGCGCGGGTAACCTGGCCTGTCCGCGCTGCGAATGGCCCATGTATCCCACGGAGATGCCCATGTCACGTCTCGATGAAACCCTCGCCGCCGACCGCCGCCGTTTCGTGCGCGCCGCGCTGACCGGAGGCGCCCTGCTGCTGGCCGGCGGCGGCCTGCTGGCGCCGCGGCTGTTTGCGGCCCGTGCCGCTGATCACCGGCCGGTGGGCAAGCCGGGCAACGTGCTGCTGGAAATCTTCGGCGACGACGGCCGCGACCTCGGCGCCCGCGAAGTGCCCAGGCTGGTGCTGAGCGACGCACAGTGGCGGCAGCGGCTGTCGCCGGCGGCGTTCGAGGTACTGCGCCGCAACGGCACCGAAATGGCCTTCAGCGGCCCGCACGAAAAGCCCAGCGTGAAGGGCCTGTTCCGCTGCGTCGGCTGCGCCACCGCGCTGTACGACGCGGCCACCGAGTTCGACTCCGGCACCGGCTGGCCCAGCTTCTGGCAGCCGATCGCGGCACGCAACGTGATCCAGCTCAGCGACACCAGCTTCGGCATGGATCGCACCGCGATCAGCTGCGCCGGCTGCGACAGCCACCTCGGCCACGTCTTCGACGACGGCCCGCGCCCCACCGGCCTGCGCTACTGCATGAACTCGGTGGCGCTGCGCTTCGTGCCGCGGACGGCCGGCTGAGCCTGAACCCCGGGAACGCCCAGCCACGGCCATCCCGAAGTTGCCCGATTACACGCCTCTTCCCGCGGGCGGGCCGACGGTGAATACTCCGCCATCGCATCCGACCGGCGCCTGCCATGCCTGACCTGCTTGCTCCCGATGTGCTTGCCGCGCAGCCGCTCGACCATGCGCTGGCGCTGTCGGCGCGGTTCTATACCGACCCGCGCATGCCGGCGCTGGATGCCGCCGCGGTGTTCGCGCGCAGCTGGCAGCTGGTCTGCCACCAGTCGCAGCTGAGCGGGGTGGGCGATCACGTGGTCAGCACGATCGCCGGGCTGCCGCTGCTGGTGGTGCGCAGCGACCCGCAGACCATCCGCGCGTTCCACAACGTGTGCCGGCATCGCGCCGGGCCCATCGCCAGCTGCGACGGCCGCGGCGCCACCGCGCTGCGCTGCCGCTACCACGGCTGGACCTACGGGCTCGACGGCGTGCTGCGCGGCGCGCCGGAGATGGGCCGCACGACGGACTTCAACCCGGACACGATTCGCCTGCCGGAGCTGCGCGTGC
>JAJZGE010000081.1 GCA_021798675.1 Pseudomonadota bacterium
CCCGCCGCCCCCCCCCCGTGGCCGAAAGCCGGCCTCACCGTGATCCAATTTCCCAACAACCATCTCGGCTACCTGATCACGTGGTATCTGCTGGCGCTGGGTGTACTGGTGGCCGCGTGCTACGTGGGCCGCGAGGAATACCGTCGACGCCGCGGCGTCGGCGTCACGCCTGCGCGCCGGCGCTGAGGCCCTCCACCGCGCCGATGACGCATCGCGACGGCCGCGGTCAGCGTGTCGCCTCGCTTGTGGCAGCGCGCTCCGCTGGGCACACTGCCAGCCCCTTCCCTGCCCTGCACTGCCATGCCTGACCCGCTCGCCTCCGCACCGCTCGCACTCTCGCCCATCGTCGCCGGCCTGTGGCGGCTGACCGAGTGGAAGCTCGACGTGCCGGCGCGCGTGCGCTGGATCGAACAGGCGCTGGAGCTGGGCATCACCAGCTTCGACCATGCGGATATCTACGGTGACTACCGCGCCGAGGCGCTGTTCGGCGAGGCGCTGCGGACGGCACCGGGGCTGCGCCAGCGCATGCAGCTGGTGAGCAAGTGCGGCATCCGCCTGCGCTCGGCGCAGCGGCCGTACCGGGTCAACCACTACGACACCTCCGCCGCCTACGTGCGCATCCAGGTGGAACAGTCGCTACGCAACCTGCACACCGAACAGCTGGATCTGTTGCTGATCCATCGGCCCGATTACCTGATGGACGCGGCGGCGCTGGCCGAGACGTTCGCCGCGCTCACGCGCGAGGGCAAGGTGGCGCACTGGGGCGTGTCCAACCACAGCGCCAGCCAGTTCGCCCTGCTGCATCGGCAGCATCCGCTGATTACCCACCAGATCGAGCTGTCAGTGCTGATGATGGATGCGCTGGACGACGGCACGCTGGACCAGGCGCAGGCGCTCGGCCTGCGCCCGATGATCTGGTCGCCGCTGGGCGGCGGCCGGCTGTTCAGCGGCGACGATGCGCAGACGCTGCGCGTGCGCGAAGCGATGACCTCGATCGCCGCCCGGCTCGGCATCAGCCTCGCCACGCTGGCCTACGCGTGGATCCTGCGCCACCCGTCGCGGCCACATCCGATCACCGGCAGCGGCCGCCTCGAGGGCCTGCGCGAGGCAGTCGCCGCGCTCGATGTGACGCTCGACGCGGAGGACTGGTACGCGATGTGGACGGCCAGCAAGGGGCATGCCGTGCCCTGAAGCCGTCGGCCACTGGCAACCACGATTACCGGTTGCTCACCCCGTGCGGCACGTGCCCGGTGGCCACATGCTTGCGCGCGGACTCCACGTTGGCCGGCGAATCGTCGAAGAAAATGTCGGCGCCGAACGCATCGAGGAACGGGCCCTTGTCGCGGCCGCCCAGAAACAGCGCCTCGTCGATGCGCACGCCCCACTTGCGCAGCGTGAGGATCACCCGCTTGTGCGCGGGCGCCGAACGCGCGGTGACCAGCGCGGTGCGGATCGGCGAGTCTTCGGCCGGAAACGCGACCTGCAGTCGATGCAGCGCGGTGAGGAAGCCGCGGAACGGGCCGACCGACAGCGGTTCGGCGGCATGCTCGGCCTCGCTGCGGTGGAACGCTTCCAGCCCCTCCTCGCGCGACACGCGCTCGCCCTCGTCGCCGAAGATCACCGCGTCGCCGTCGAAGGCGATGCGCAATTGTTCGCTGGCGCGCGGCGGCGCGATGCTGGGCAGGATGGTGGCGGCCGCCACGCCGGCGGTCAGCGCGCGACCGACATCCTCGGCGTTGGCAGACAGGAACAGGTCGGCCTTGAACGGCGCGATATAGTCGGAGGTGGGCGCGCCGCTGGTGAAGGCGGCGCGGCTGATCTCCAGCCCGTAGTGCTGGATCGCGTTGAAGATGCGCAGGCCGGTGTCGCCGGAGTTGCGCGACAGCAGGATCACCTCGACCGGCGGCACGTCGCCGGCCAGCCTGTTCAGGCCGAGCAGCTTCTGCACCAGCGGGAACGCCACACCGGGCCTGAGGATCTCGTTCTCGTGCTCGATCTGGAAGCTGCGATAGGCGTCCAGCCCGTCGCGCTCGAACAGCGCATGGCTGTCGCCAAGGTCGAACAGCGCGCGCGAGGAGATCGCCACCACCAGGCGGTTGTCGCTGGCGGCGGATGCATCGTGGGCGTCGTGACTGAGCTGCGTCATGCAACGAATCTTGTATATTTATCAATCAAAGCGAGTTGATACGACGTATTCACGGTATAGCCGTTGTGATTGGCTGTCTTGTAAGAACCGTCGCTCTTAGCAAAATCCTCAAGGACGCGTTCAACATAGTGTCGTTTGTGCGGCGAGAGAGGCTTGTTCGAGGAGCAAGGAGTGAACACCAGCCCATCATCGCCAACCTTCACTGTGAATTTGGCGCGCCGGGCAATCGTGTGAAGTTCCTGTCCTTCAAGCGACTTGCAGAACTTCAGAAAACTATCTATCGGAATTCGTTGCATCGCGATGCCCTCTGATTGGCGTCACTTGGCTGACTCTGTGTTCCAGCGCTTCGAAGCCCAATCATCGCACCGTTGCATCAGTCCGCCGCGAACTGCTCGTCGAGGATGCGCTGTTCGAGGTTGTGCTCTGGATCGAACAGCAGCTGCACGCCCTGCCCGCCGGACTGGCGGATGGTCACCGTGCGCACGTCGCGCACTTCGTGGAAATCGGCGGTGGCGCTGACCGGGCGCTTGGCCGGATCGAGCACGCGCAGGATCACCTCGGTGCGGTGCGGCAGGATCGCGCCGCGCCAGCGACGCGGGCGGAACGGGCTGATCGGGGTGAGCGCCAGCACGTTGGCGTCCAGCGGCAGAATCGGCCCGTGCGCGGACAGGTTGTAGGCGGTGGAACCGGCCGGCGTCGCCACCAGGATGCCGTCGCAGATCAGGTTGGGCAGTTTCACCGTAGCATTGAGCTGCACTTCCAGATGCGCCGCCTGATTGCTCTGGCGCAGCAGCGACACCTCGTTGAAGGCCAGCGCCGTGTGCGCATTGCCGGCCGCGTCGGTGACCTGCATCTGCAACGGAAACAGCGAGGCCAGATGCGCGCGCGCGATGCGCTCGGGCAGCTCGTCGAGCCGGTGCTTGTTCATCAGGAAACCGACCCGGCCCAGCTTCATGCCGTAGACCGGCACGTCCAGCGCGTAGTGGGCATGCAGGGTGCGCAGCATGAAGCCGTCGCCACCCAGCGCCACGATCAGCTCGGCCTCGGCGGGCGGCACGTTGCCGTAACGATCAACCAGCTTGCGCCATGCCTGCTGGGCAACGCTGGTGTCGCTGGCAACGAAGGCAAAGCGCATGGGCATGACTGACTGAAAACGATCGGCCGAGCTTACCGCAGGAGCGCACAGGATGCGCTCCCGCGAAATCGGTCGCTCAGCCCACCGCCAGCTGGGCCAGCCGGCGCACCGCCACCGAGGCGATCGGGTAGTCGGCGTTCTGGGTAAGGATCTCGGCCAGCATGCTGCGGGTGTACTTGAGCGTGGCGTCATCGCGCTGCAGCCACGCCTGCACCGGTGACAGGCCGCGGTGGTCGCCGGTCAGCGACAGTACCTGCAGGGCCAGCGCGCGATGCTGGTGATTGAGCTCGTCCAGCAGCGAGCCGCGCGCCTGCGCGTGCCAGTGGCCTTCCACCGGCAGCGCCTCGATCTGGTCGCGCAGCCATTCCAGATCCAGCGACTCGCCCAGCTCGTAGAACACGCTGGCCACGCTGGCGATGGGCTGACCGCTCTGCTGCGCTACCTCGACCATGTCCAGTGCGGCGCGCAGCTCCGGCAGCCGGGCCAGCCGCACGGCCAGCTCCGGCGGCAGGCCAAGGCCTTCCCACTTTTCCTGGCTGGATTCGAAATCGCCCTTGCCGGTGGGCGTCAGCGCCGCCGGCAACGCCTGACGCAGCTCACTCACGTGGTCCAGATAGCGCTCCACGTTGGCGGCGATGTCCAGCGTGCCACCGGGGCGATTCAGCAGCCAGCGCGTCATGTGCCGCAGCAGCGACCAGATCTGCAGGATCGCGTCGACCTGGGTGTTCTCGGCCACATGACTGTCGAGTGCCTCGATCTGCGCCCACAGCTCGCGCGCGTCGAAAATCTCGCGCGCCGCGGTGTACGCCTTGGCGATCGCCGCCGGGGCCTGGCCGGTGTCCTCCTGCATGCGCAGCATGAAGGTGGCGCCCATGCGGTTGATGGTGGAATTGGTCACCGCGGTGGCAATGATCTCGCGCTTCAGCCGATGCCGCTGCATGTGCGCGGCGTACTTCTGGTGCAGCGGCTCGGGGAAGTAGCGCATCAGCTCTTTCGAGAGGTACGGATCTTCCGGCACGTCCGAATCGAGCAACTGCTGGAACAGCTTGATCTTGTCGTAGGACAGCAGCACCGCCAGCTCCGGCCGGGTCAGGCCCTGGCCGCGGGTCTTGCGCTCGGTGAGCTCGGCCTCGGAGGGCAGGTTTTCCACCTGGCGATCGAGCAGGCCCTCGGCTTCCAGCGTGCGGATGAAATGCGCCATCGAGCCCAACCGCTTGATCGACTGATGCTCCATCAGGGTGATTGCCTGGTTCTGCCGGTAGTTGTCCCACAGCACCAGCTGGCCGACCTCGTCGGTCATCACGCGCAACTGCTCGTTGCGCGCTTCCTCGGTGAGCTCGCCGCGCTGCACGGCGTCGCCGAGCAGGATCTTGATGTTCACCTCATGATCAGAAGTGTCCACGCCGGCGGAGTTGTCGATGAAGTCGGTATTGAGCAGCACGCCGTGCTGGGCAGCCTCGATGCGGCCCTTCTGGGTCATGCCCAGGTTGCCGCCCTCGCCCACCACCTTGCAGCGCAGCTCCGCACCGTTGACGCGCAGCGCGTTGTTGGCGCGGTCGCCGACGTCGGCATGCGTCTCGCTGGTCGCCTTGACATAGGTGCCGATGCCGCCGTTCCACAGCAGGTCGACCGGCGCCCTGAGGATTGCGCTGAGCAGCTCGTTCGGCGCCAGCTGGGCGACGTCGGCCTTGAGCCCGAGCATCGCGCGCACTTCCGGCGAGATCGGGATCGACTTGGCGCCGCGCGGGTAGATGCCGCCACCGGCGGAGATCAGCGTGCGGTCGTAGTCGTCCCAGCTCGAGCGCGGCAGCTTGAACATGCGCTCGCGCTCGACGAAGGAGCGTTCCACGTCGGGATTCGGATCGAGAAAGATGTGTCGGTGGTCGAACGCGGCCAGCAACCGCGTGTGGCGCGACAGCAGCATGCCGTTGCCGAACACGTCGCCGGACATGTCACCGATGCCGACGCAAGTGAAGTCCTGCGTCTGGCAGTTGCGGCCCAATGCCCTGAAGTGGCGTTTGACCGACTCCCACGCGCCCTTGGCGGTGATGCCCATGCCCTTGTGGTCGTAGCCGTTGGAGCCGCCGGAGGCGAACGCGTCGCCGAGCCAGAAGCCGTGCTCGATCGAGATCGCGTTGGCGATGTCCGAGAAGGTGGCGGTGCCCTTGTCGGCCGCCACCACCAGGTAGGGGTCGTCCGCATCGTGGCGCACCACGTCGTGCGGATGCACCACCTTGCCCTCGACCAGGTTGTCGGTGATGTCGAGCAGGCCGTTGATGAACAGCCGGTAGCAGGCGATACCCTCGGCCAGCTGCGCGTCGCGATCGCCCGGCCCACCGGTGATTGCCGGCGGCTTCTTCACGAAGAAGCCGCCCTTCGAGCCGACCGGCACGATCACCGTGTTCTTCACCATCTGCGCCTTGACCAGGCCCAGCACCTCGGTGCGGAAATCCTCGCGCCGGTCCGACCAGCGCAGGCCGCCGCGCGCCACCGGGCCGAAGCGCAGGTGGATGCCCTCGACCCGCGGCGAGTACACGAAGATCTCGCGGAACGGCACCGGCTTGGGCGCGTCGGGCACCTGCTGCGAGTCGAACTTGATGCTGATGTAATGACGCGCCGCACCGTCCCAGCTCTGGAAGAAGCTGGTGCGCAGGCTGGCCTTGATCGCGCCCATGAAGCCGAGCAGGATGCGCTCGTCGTCGAGGCTGGCGACGTCGTCCAGCAGCGCCTTCAGTGCCGCCCACAGCGCATGGATCTGCTGCTCGCGCGGCTGCGCCAGCACCGCCACCAGGCCGTCGATCAGTTCGGGTCGGACCTTTTGCGCGGCCTCCGGTATCAGCGCCTGCATCTCGCGGCGCAGCGCGGCGCCGGCATGCGCAAGTTCGGCGGCGTCGAGCTGCTCGCGGCGCGGATCGAATTTCGCGTTGAACAGTTCCACCAGCAGGCCGGCGATCGCCGGGTAGCGGTTGAGCGCCTCTTCCATGTAGGTCTGCGAGAACGCGATGCCGACCTGCTGCAGGTACTTGCAGTAGGCGCGCAGCACGGCCACCTGGCGCCAGTCGATCTGCGCCGACAGCACCAGGTTGTTGAAGCCGTCGCTCTCGGCCTGGCCGCGCCACAGCGCCTCGAAGCCGCGCTCGAAGCGCTCGCGCACCTCGGCCAGCTCGAACGCCAGCGGCACCTTGGCACGCAACTCGAAGTCATGGATGGTCAGCACGCGGCCATCGAGTTCGAGCGAGTAGACGTGTTCGGCCAGCATCGACACGCCCATGTTTTCCAGCATCGGCAGCGCGTCGGACAGCGAGATCGGCGCGCCGAAGTGGATCACCTTGAAGCGCAGCCCGGCGGCGCGCGGGTCCTGGTAAAGCCCGACGTGGATAGCGTCGTCCGCCTGCAGCGCAGCGATCGCCGCCACGTCGGTGGCGGCCACCTCGGGGCTGATCTCCTCGATGTAGCCGGCCGGCAGCAGCTTGCCGTAACGGTTGGCCAGCGCCACGCCCTGCGCCTCCCCGAGCCGCTCGATCAGGCTTTCACGCAGGCCGTCGTGCCAGTTGCGCACGATATGCAGCAGGCGCGACTCCAGCTCGGTCGCGTCGAATACCGGATGTTCGCCGCTGCGCGGGCGCACGGTGACGTAGACCCGCGCCAGCACCGACTCACCCATCAGCACGCTGGAGTCCACGCTTTCGCCGTGCAGCGCCTCGCGCAGCATCTCCTCGATGCGCTCGCGCACCACCGTGGTGAAGCGGTCGCGCGGCACGAAGATCAGGCAGGTGTAGAAACGGTCGTAGCGGTCACGCCGCACGAACAGGCGCGCACGCGGGCGCTGGCGCAGTTCGAGCACGCCGCTGGCGATGGCGAACAACTCGTCCTCGCTGCTCTGGAACAGCTCGTCGCGCGGCAGCGCCTCCAGCACGTGACGCAGCGACTTGCCGGAGTGTGAATCGCGCTTGAGCCCCGAGCGGTCAAGCACC
>JAJZGE010000082.1 GCA_021798675.1 Pseudomonadota bacterium
GCCGGAGGCCGGCGCGCGCCTCAGCGCTTGACCGGGGTCCCGCGCAGCGGCGCGGTGGAGCCGCGCACCACCAGCTCCGGGCTGAAGCCCTCGTTGCCCTCCTCCAGCGGCTCGCCGTTGGCGGCCCGCTGCAGGTTGCCGATCAGCCGTTGCGCGGCGTGGCGGGCGATTTCCTCGGTGGCCTGGCGCGCGGTGGTGAGCGCAGGCCAGGACTGCTTGGAGAACGGGCTGTCCTCGAAGCCGGCGATCGACAGTTCCCACGGCACGCTGATGCCGCTGGAATGCGCAGCGGCCAGCACGCCGGCGGCGATCTCATCGTTGGAGCCGAAGATCGCGGTAGGACGGTCCTTCAGCGCCAGCAGCTTGCGCGCGCCGCGGAAGCCGTCGTCGAAGGAGTAGTCGCCGGGCAGGATCAGCTTGCGGTCCAGCGGGATGCCGTAGTCCTTCAGCGCGTCTTCGTAACCCTGGTAGCGCTCGGGGCTGGAGCGGTGGTCGCGCCCGCCCCACAGGAAGCCGATGCGGGTATGACCAAGCTGGATCAGGTGTTCGGTGATCGCGTAGGCGGCGTCGCGGTCGTCCACATAGACGCAGGGGTAGCCGTCCTGCGGGTCCTTGCGCGCCGAGATGATGCGCATGAACGGGATCTTCGCCGCCGCCAGCTTGCGGATCAGCTCCGGCTGCTCCGACATCGGCGGCGCCAGCACCATGCCGGCCAGCCGCGCCTGCGCCGCCAGCGACACCAGTTCGTCGGCCAGCCGGGGCGAGGTGGAATCGCAGGGATGGATCTGCAGGCCGTAGCCGTTGGCGCGGCACGCCGCCAGCACGCCGCTCTGCAGGCTGATGACGTAGTGCGCGTTGGGGTTGTCGTAGACCAGGCCTACCGCGTAGGCGCGCGTGCTGCGCAGGCTGCGCGCGGACGGGTCGGGCCGGTAGTCCAGCGCCTCGATCGCGCGCTGCACCTTTTCACGGGTGCGCGCGTGCACCGAAGGTTCGTTGTTGATGACGCGCGAGACAGTCTTGAGCGATACGCCCGCCTGCTCGGCTACGTCCTTGATGGTGGCGCTGCGCAAACGCGTGGCCTCAATGGATGGAAGGGGCGCGCGGCGCGGCCATCCGGCCGCAGCGCAACGCGACACAGTCTAGCGGACGGCTTCGTGCATGCAGCACGCGCGCTCAGCCTGCGTGCTGGCCGACACGATGGCCGCGCAAGCCGTAGTAGAGGATGTAGAGGTAGCACGGCACGATCACCAGCAGGAACGCCAGCTGGAAATTGATCGCTTCCTTGAGGTGCACGAACACCTGCGGGATCAGCGCGCCGCCGACGATGCCCATGATCAGGAAGGCCGAGCCCACCTCGGTATGGCTGCCCAGGCCCTTGATCGCCAGCGGGAAGATCGCCGGCCACATCATCGCGTTGGCGAAGCCCAGCGCGGCCACGAAAGCCACCGAGGCGTAACCGCTCGTCACGTAGGCGCCCACCGTGAGCAGCACGCCCAGCACCGCCGATACCGCGAGGTAGCGTTGCTGCGAGACGACGCGCGGGATCAGCGCCAGTCCGACGACGTAACCCATCAGCATGGCGAACATGGTGTAGGCGGTGAAATGCTTGGTGGCGTCCAGCGGCAGGCCCAGGCCCTGGCCGTAGATGCCGATGGCGTCGCCCGCCATCACCTCCACGCCGACGTACACGAACAGGCACAGCACGCCCAGCCACAGGTGCGGGAAGCTGAAGATGCTGCGGCCGGTGTGGCCGATCGCATGCTCGTCGTTCGCGCCGGCCGGCTTGATCTCCGGCAAGGCGGAGCGCACCACCCAGATCGCCAGCACCACCAGCACCGCGGCCATCGCCATGTACGGCGCATAGACGCGCGCGGCGAAGCCGTTGAGCAACGCATCGCGCGCCGCGAGGCTGGGCGCGGCCTTCACCTGCTGGTCGAGCGTGTCGATGCCGCTGAGCACCAGCGCGCCGAACACCAGCGGGGCGAGGAAACCGGCGAACTTGTTGCAGATGCCCATGAAGGCGATGCGCTGCGCCGCGCTGTCGATCGGGCCCAGGATGCTGATGTAGGGATTGGACGAGGTCTGCAGCAGGGACAGGCCGGCGCCGATCACGAACAGGCCCACCAGCGCGCCGTGGTAATCGCGCAGGTTGATGAACTCGCCGAACATCACCGCGCCGATCGCCATCACGAACAGCCCGAGCGCCATGCCGCGCTTCATGCCGGTGCGCTTGAGGATCGCCGCCGACGGCAGCGCCAGCACGAAGTACGACAGGTAGAACGCCACCGGGATCAGGAAGGCGCTGACGTCGTCCAGGCTGAAGGCCAGCTTCACGAAGATCGTCAGCGGTCCATTGAGCCACGTGAAGAAACCCATGATGAAGAACAGCACGCCGATCATGATCATCGGCCCGATGTAGGAGCGTTCGGACGGCGCGGCCGCCTGCGTGCTTGCCATGAGTTTCTCCCCGTGAAGACGCGTGTGCAGGGCGACGCCTGCGGGCCGCCGAAGCTCCTTTATTGGCCGCAAAGTCCATCGTTGTCAACTGGCGCGCATGCCAGGCCCGCGCGCCGTCGCGTTGCAATGCGCAGGGTGCCGCGTCGGCGGCAGCGGAGCTGCGCCAGCGTACGGACGAGGTGCGCCGCCCCGGACGGCCGGGTTCGGCAGTGAAGGCTTGTTTGCCCACAGGACGGTGATCCCGTCGAGGAACCGGCATGCCACGCCGCCTTTGCCGGCCATCGTGTTGTGCGGGGACGGGTGCCATGGCCTTGCGATTGTCCGAAGTTGGCCCCCTGCCACGAGTCATGTTGCAGTCCGGGCAAGCCCTTATGAAAATTTCCGGACATCCACTTGACAACGTTGTCATGACGATTCCAGACTCCCATGCCATCGCCAGCCGGCGGCCGCGCGCGCACCGCGCGCCGCGCCGGCAGGCCGCAGCGGAGATTGGGGGAAACCACGTGGGAGAGTTCGCCAGCCAGCGTCATGCCGCCCAGCCGGTGTCACCGGCGGTGCCGCACGGCGTGTTCGACCGGGCCGAGCCGTTCCTCGCCGCCGACGTGGGCGGTACCCACGCGCGGATCGGACTGGTGCGCGCCACGCCGGCCGGGCAGCCGCCGGTCAGCGTGCTGCATTACCACCGCTACTGCTGCGCCGACTGGGCCGACCTCGGTTCCGTGCTGCACGACTTCATGGCGCAGCTGCGGTCCGCCGGCCATGCCGATCTCGCCGCGCGCGTGCGTCGCTGCGTGGTGGCCTGCGCCGGTGTGGTGCTGGACGACCGCATCGTCAACGACAACCTGCCCTGGCCGGTGTCCATCGGCGCGCTGCGCGAACAGCTCAAGCTGGCACAACTGGAAGTCATCAACGATTTCGAGGCAGTGACCTGGGCGACCCAGTTCCTCGCCACCGACGAGACCCTGCCGGTGATCGACGTCGCCCAACCGGCGGCGCGCGGCCCGGTGCTGGTGATGGGCCCGGGCACCGGCCTGGGCTCGGCGGTGCTGTTGCCGCGCGCCGGCGGCCACGCGCAGGTGCTGCCGACCGAAGCCGGGCAGATCGCGCTGGCGCCAGGCAACGAGCGCGAAATCGAGATCCTGCGGGTGCTCGCGCGCGACCGCGCCTACGTCTCCTGCGAGGACGTGCTGTCCGGTCCGGGCCTGCTCAACCTGTATCAAGCGCTGTGCGAATTGCGCGACTGCCCGGTGTCGCTGATGACCCCGGCAGAAGTCACCGGCGCCGCGCTGGCCGGCCACGATGCCGCCGCCACGGAGACGCTGCAGGTGTTCTGCGGCCTGCTCGGCAGCTTCGCCGGCGACCTGGCGATGCTGTACGGCGCCGGCGGCGGCGTGTTCCTCGCCGGCGGCATCCTGCCGCAGATCCACGGCTTCCTGCGCAGCAGCACGTTCGCCGAGCGCTACTTCAACAAGGGCGTGATGCGCGCCTGGCTGCAGAAGGTTCCCGTACGACTGATTGAGCACGGCCAGCTAGGTGTCATCGGCGCCGCCGGCTGGTTCCTGGAGGAGCGGCAGGGAGAACAGACCATGCCACCGCTCTAGCGACACGGCGCCGAACACCGCAACCGCAGTCAACCAAGCAAGTCAACACGACCCACGGTCACCGACCGATCCAGCCTCTGAGGGGAGGAAACCATGAACCATCGCAAGACACTGCTTGCCGCGAGCATCGTCGCCGGCCTGTGCCTGTCCGTCGGCGCGTACGCGCAGGACGGCACGCAAACCCAGAACACCCAGAACGACACCACGGCGAACAAGAAGGAAGCCAAGCAGCTTTCGACCGTCGTCGTCACCGGCATCCGCAACAGCGAGGCGCTGTCGATCGACACCAAGCAGGCCGCCAATTCGCACGTCGAAGTGGTTTCGGCGGTGGACATCGGCAAGCTGCCGGCCAAGAACGTGGCCGACACCATCGCCCAGCTGCCTGGCGTGAACATCGCCGATGCGGCAGGCGCCGAAGGCGGCTTCGACGAGGCCGACCGCGCCAGCATCCGCGGCAGCGCGCCCTCGCTCACCCTGACCACCGTGAACGGCCACGGCATCGCCTCGGGCGACTGGTTCGTGCTCGGCGGCGGCGGCACCCGCAGCGTCAGCTACGCCATGCTGCCTTCCGAAGTCGTCAGCCAGGTCGTGGTGCACAAGACCTCCGAGGCCAAGCTGCTCGAGGGCGGCGCCGCCGGCTCGATCGACATCATCACGCGCAAGCCACTCGAGTTCGCCAAGCCGCTCTCCGCCGAAGCCAGCGTGGGCGGCGTGTATTCCGACCTGCCCAGCACCACCAAGCCGCAGTTCAACGGCCTGGTGAACTGGAAGAACAGCGACAACACCTTCGGCATCCTGGGCCAGGTGTTCTACGAGGAACGCGAACTGCAGCGCGACGGCCAGGAAGTGCTGGGCTACTCCTACCTCCCCGTCGGATCGGTGGCGGCCACCCAGCTCGGCCTCGGCCCGGCGTCCCCGGGCAGCACCAGCACGGGCGTGTTCTACCCCAACCTGCCGGGTGCCGCGCTGTTCACCCAGCAGCGCAAGCGCAAGGGCGCCTCGATCGACCTGGAATGGAAGCCGCTGGACAACCTGACGTTGAACCTCGACGGCTTCTACTCGCACATGGACGCCACCGACTACAACCGCAACTACATGCTGCGCGCCCGCGACCAGCTGCCGAAGGACACGCTGACCAGCTACACGCTGTCCGGCAACATCCTTACCAGCGCCGCGATGGCCCCGAACAGCGCCATCTCGCAGGGCATCTACGACATGATCTCGCGTCCGGGCGAGAGCGAGTCCAGCCAGTACATCACCCTCGATGCCGATTGGCAGGCGACCCAGAACCTGAACTTCAAGTTCCAGGGCGGCACCACCAAGGGCACCGGCAATACGCCGATCCAGAACGTGATGGAAATGGATACGGGCTACGGCCAGTCCGCCAGCTACGCCATGAACGGCATCGGCAAGCCGCTGAACTGGACGCTCGGTGGCAACAACAGCGCCTTCAACCCGGCCACGATGGGCCTCGACTGGATCTTCGGCGAGCAGGGCATCCACGTCACGGACAAGGAGAACTGGTTCCAGGCCGACGGCGAATACGACTTCGATGACGCCGGCGCGCTTTCCTCGCTGGAGTTCGGCGCACGCTACTCGCGCCACACGCATGACAGCCCGAACGACGTCGCGCAAGGCCCGAACTTTGCTTCGGCCGTGCAGTTCGGCCAGAACTCCACCATCTACCCGGCGGCCGGCGGCAACTATCCCAGCGGCTTTGCCAGCGATCTCGGCGTAGGCTCGATGCCGGGCAATATCTGGTACTGGACGCCGGCCCAGCTGGCGGCGCTGAACGCGGCATACGCCAATCGCGCTGTGACCGGCAACACCAGCTCGCGCCTGTACCCGAACGGCATGTACTCGATGGTCGAGAAGAACGAGGCCGCGTACGTGCAGCTGAACTTCTCGGGCAGCAACTGGGGCGGCAACTTCGGCCTCCGCTATGTCGGCACCGACGAGAACGTGGGCTACACCAGCCCCTCCATCGTCGAGGCGGACCATAGCGCCGTCCAGTTGACCTCGGCGTTCTACCCGAACGGCTGGTACTGGAACTACTACAAGCACCACTACGGCAAGCTGCTTCCCAGCTTCAACCTGAAGTTCAACCTCAACAACGACGGCAGCCTGCTGGCGCGCTTCGCCGCCTCGCAGACGCTGACCCGGCAGGATTACGGCCAATTGGCTGGCTTCCTGAATCTCAACGACCCGGTGACGAGCAGTGCCATCGGTTCGGGCAGCGGTGCCAATCCCTACCTGAAGCCGCTGATCTCGACCAATTTCGATGCGTCGCTGGAATGGTACTTCGCCCCGCGCGGCCTGTTGTCGGCCAGCGTGTACGAGATGGATCTCAACAACTACTACGACTACGGCGCGGTCACCCAGACCTACCTCAACAACTACCTGACCTACAACAAGGTCAACAATCCCAGCGGTACGCCCATCTACAGCCAGTACCTGGTCAGCGTGCCGGTCAACGTCAATGGCACCCTGAAGGGCGTGGAACTGAACTGGGTGCAGCCGATCGGCGACCACTTCGGCACCCAGGTGAACTACACCTACGCGAACGGCCACTCCACCGGCGGTACCCTGCTGTACAACACGGACGGCACGCTGGCGAACAACCGTGCCGCCGGCAACCGCCCGCTGTACGGCACGTCGCGTGACACGGTCAACGTGTCCGGGTTCTTCGAGAATGCACACTGGAACGCGCGCATCAACTACACGTACCGCTCGGCGTTCTACGACGGCATGATGACCAACTCCGGCGCCGGCCTGCCGCTGCTGCCGTACTGGCAGGCGGGCACAGGCTACCTGTCGGCATCGCTGGGCTACACGCTCAACGACCACGTCAGCTTCTCGTTCGACGCGATGAACCTCAACAACCCGAAGCTGCGCTACTACATCGACGGCGCGCAGGCCGGCCTGGGCTTCAACAAGGCGCCCGAAGCGTTCTACGTCAATGGTCGCCAGTACTACCTGACGGCGAACTTCAAGTTCTGATCCACCGTTTCACCGCGACAATCCGCGGGCCACGGACGGCCCGCACTCTCCCCGAACGGGCCCGGCTCCACCTTGCGGGCCCGTCTTTTTGTC
>JAJZGE010000083.1:0-287 GCA_021798675.1 Pseudomonadota bacterium
GTCGTGGTCGATGGCGAGCACGCTGAGATTGCCGTGGCGGGCGAGCGTGCCGGCGATCCTGTTCCACCACACGTCGACGGCCTGGCCGCCATAGGCCAGCACCACCACCTGCCGCGACTGGTTGCAGGCCTTGCGCAGGCGCGTTTCGTCCGGCAGGCCGACGTCGATCCACAGCTCGATCTCGCCGGTGTAGGCCTTGCGCCACAGCGCCGGCTCGTCGGTGTCGCTGAGCCCCTTGCCGAACTCCAGCCGCTCGTCGGCATACAGCGCGAACGCGAGCAAGCGCA
>JAJZGE010000083.1:297-7135 GCA_021798675.1 Pseudomonadota bacterium
CCGCGCGAGGGTCAACGCATGGGTCGCGTAGTAGTGCCGATCCATGTCGCTGATCGACAGCTCGGCCTTGTGGATGGTGGCGGTGAGGGCCATGGGGGCATTCGATGGGCGTGAACCGGCCATTCTACGCGGCGTTGCCTCCATGGGGTGACGGAGCACCCGTATAACCGCGCGGGCGGCGAGAACGCGAGTCAGACCCTCAAACAGGCAAGAACGGTGCTTTCGACGCCCCCGATCCGCTTGATGGCGACGACAGATAGACGCGCATCACGACATTCTTGCCGGGATTGTCGTCCGTTGGCTTGTACGTGACGCAGTGGGTGTTTAGGTCGGCTCCGGCCGCAGGACGAAATCGAAAAGGGAGTGGCGCGTGCATTTCCTGGCGCAAGGGGGGGTGGGCAGCGCGCTTGAGGTGTGTCGGCGTCCACTTAGGCCTGGGGCGGATCGAGGCGGTCGTCGCTGTCTTCGACCCAGGCCAGCGTGCGGTTGCGGCCCGCGCCCTTGGCCTCGTACATGGCCTTGTCCGCATGGGCGACGGCCTGTTCCGCCGCCATGCCGGGCTCCATCCGCGCGACGCCGAACGACATGGTGACGTGAATGGATGTTTGCCGGTCGATGGATATCGGCTGCATTTCCACGCCCTCGCGCAGGCGTTCGGCCAGCGCGTGGCCGGTGGCCAGATCGGTATCCGGCAGGCTGAGCAGGAATTCCTCGCCGCCGTAACGGAACAGCTTGTCATAGGGACGCATCTGGCTCATCAGCTGCCGGACGGTGGCCGCCAGCACGCGGTCGCCGGCGGGATGCCCCCAGGTATCGTTGACGCGCTTGAAATGGTCGATGTCGCCCATGACCACGCAGCACGACTGCACCCCGCGATCCACCAGTGCCTGCTGCTCGCGCAGGACGCTGAGCATGCCCATCCGGTTGCCCGCGCCGGTGAGTTCGTCGAGGCTGAACAGTGCGTTTTCCAGGTCGCGCCGCAGCGTGAAGATCTCGATCCGCAGGCTCTCCAGTGCGCGTGCGAACGCGTCGAAGTCCGGGATGGAAACGGACCGTCCGGTTTCCGAGGGTCCCAGCAGCTTCGACGCAAGCGCGTGCATGCGCTGGTGCTGTCCCTCGATCGCCACGAATCCGGGATGCCGGTGCAGCACGGCCGGCGCATCCCGGTAATACCACTGCCCGAACAGGCAACGATGATGTGCGTCCGGGGCGATGTCGTCGAGCTCGCCCGGCAGGTTGCAGACGAGTGCGCGAATGACCGCGTCATACCATTGATTGTGACGCTGCAGCGCCTGGTCGAGTTGCTGCAAGGCGGACTGGATGGAGTTGTTTTCGGCGTTGATGGCTTGTCCCCAGGAAGTGGCCACACCGTGTGACCTACGGCATAACCCGGGTCTATCGGCACCTCTGGCCTGTTCTTGAAGGCAGGAATCTAAGGAGGCGGAGGCAATTCGCCGTAGCCTCCGCAGACGCTGAAACGACAAAGAATGCAGGTGCCGGGACAGTTTTCAAACGGCCCGACGCGCCACCCGAAGAATTGTCCCTGATGCCTTTCCCCGCACCCGCTAGAGATGGCTGGCGAAGAACGCCTCCGCGGTGGCGATCGCCGTGGCATGGGTGTGCTGCTGCGATACGTGGATCTGCTGGCAGGGCGGTTCCTGCTGCCGGCCCAGCACGGTGCAGTCGGCTAGGAAGTCGTAATGGCCGACGCCGGGCAGGGCTTTCAGGCTGGCGTTGGGCAGCAGGCTGGCGGCGAGCTCGCCGTTGCTGGCCGGCGGGGCCACCGGGTCGGCATCGCCGAGCAGGATGCTCACCGGGGTGTGCAGCGCACGCAGGCTGGCCGTGGCCAGCGCCTCGATGCCGCCCGGCGCCATCACGAACACCGCGCGGACGCCGGGGATCGCGTAGTCGTCGCCGGCGTGTTTTGCCAGCGCCGCCATCGCCGGTGCCTTCAGCGCCTGCTCGCGCGCCGCCATGGTCAGCCCGGGCGCCTCGGCCTGCGCGGCGCAGGTCGCGTCGGCGGCAGGCGATTGGCAGAACCGGATGATGTGATCGATGTCGACCCGGGCGCCGGCGCTCACCAGGGCCGTGAAGCCACCCAGCGAAAAGCCCGCCACGCCCAGCCGCCGCATGTCCAGGTGCGGGCCGATGCGCGGATCCGCCTTGGCCGCATCGAGGGCCACGCTCAGGTCCACTGCGCGATCCCATACCAGCAGGCTGCCGGCCATGGTGATCGGGTCGCGTGCGTTGGTGCCGGGGTGGTCCACCGCGATCACCACGTCGCCGGCGCGCGCCAACGCGGTACCGAACCAGGCCATGATGCGCGCGCTGCCGCCGAAGCCGTGCGAGAACAGGATCACCGGGTGCCGGCCCGGTGCGAAGGGCGCGTCGGCCGCGGCGCGGCCGGCGTCGAACAGCGGATGCCCCGGCGGCCCGATCTGCAACGGCGTTTCGGCGACGTGGCCGGCGGCGGGATACCACACGGTGATGCGCAGCATGTCGCGATGTTGCGCATCGCGCAGCGCGGCGCTGGGTGTGTGCGCCACGCGATGGGTCTCGCCCACCGCACCGGCGCGGGCCAGGGTGCAAACGCCCAGCGACACGGCGGCCAGGGCAATGAGAAAGGGGCGTGCGGTCATGCGGTCCTCGTCGATGGCGATGGCGGGGGAATCAGGTTTGCAGGGGCAGCCAGATCTCGACGTCGCCGGTACCGCCGGTGTCGTCGAAATCCTCGTCGTATTTCTCGAACTCGGGCGCATCGGCGAGCTGCAGGCCCGAGCGCGGCAGCCAGTCGCCGACGAAGGCCTGCCAGGTGCAACGGATGTCCGAGATGTGACCACGGTGGGTAGCCACCACGTACTGGCGCGCCGGCAGCCGCAGGGTACTGAGCGCGGGATCCAGGCCGCCGAAGCCCGTCACCTCCACGCCGGCGATGTATTCGAAGCTGCCATCGTCGTCGCCGTTGCAGCACACGCCGTAGGCGATCTGCCGTTTCGACAGCATGGCCGCGTGGTGCAGGTACAGGCGTTGCCACTGCGCCGGGATGCCTTGCGTGGTGTCCGGTGTGTAGCGGCAGCCGTACCCCGCGATCAGGCACGTGTCGCCGTGGACAAGGCGCGGCTGGTCCAGCGCCACGCGCACGTTGTCGGCGGTGCGCCAGGGTTCGACCAGGGCGAGCCCGGCCAGCGAACCACGCTCGCGCACGCTGGCCGGGCTCGAACCGAACTGCTCGCCGAATGCGCGCGTGAATGCCTCGTGCGAACCGTAGCCGCTGGCCAGTGCCACCTCCAGGATGTCCGGCGCGCCACCGGCCAGGTGGCGCGCGGCCTCAGTCATCCGGCGTCCGCGCAGGTAGCGCATCACCGGGCTGCCGGTCATCGCCTGGAACAGTCGCGCCAGGTGGAACGGCGAGACTCCGGCCACTTCGGCGATGCGGCCGAGCGAGAGATCCTCGCCATAGTGGCTTTCGATGAACCAGAGCGCTTTTTCGGCAGCGGCCATCCGTGAAGCCCGTTGATGGGGTCGAGGGCGGCAGATTAACGGCAGCCCCCGCGGCCGCGCTTGATCATTCTTGCGCGCGATCGGCCCGCCTCGCCAGCGGATACCCACGGCAGCACGGCGAGAAAGACTGGGGGCGGAGAACCTCTTTTCGTGCGAATGCGGAGATCGGATTCAGCGAGTCGTCCGGGCCATCGAATGAGCGGCTGCCGTGCCCGGTACCGCTCGATCACGATTACAGGTAGACGCGCATCAGCATTTCGTTGCCGGCATTTTCGGCGGTGCGCCCGTATGTCTGCTCGAAATAGTCGAGCAAGGGATCGGTGCCGGCTGCGGCAACCGGCATGCGGGTTTCGGTGAAATAGCCGACCGCCTTCGAGCCGGCTTTCGACGGACATGTTTGCAATGCGGTCGCTGCCGGCAACTCCGTGGGGGCGTCGGGCCGCACCGTGCATGTGGGCACCACGATGGCGCCATGGAATTCGACGGTCCCGTTTTCGGCCCATGCCGCCGGCGCCAGCAGTGCCAGCATGGCTGCAACATCGGTCAAGACGTGATGCATTGCGCTGCTCATCGGAAGCCTCGCCTTCCGCCGATGGCCGACTCGCATGGAGCGGCCTTTCCTCGGTGGCGTGTCAAAGATGGCGCGCAAGCTTCCTGACGAAATGATCTCGATCACCTGGCGGGCGGGTATTCGCCCCCGGCATCTCGATACTGTGATGCAGTAGGCAGTTATGCCGGTTTTGCCCGCGGGCGAACGTCGAAAAGGGAGTGGCGCGTGCCCTCACCGGCGCAGGGGCTCTGCGCTTGAGGCGTATCCGCGAGCTTCAGTCCATGCCCCGGTCCGTGTCGGCGGCGGCCTGTTCCGCCGCCAGGCCGGGCTCCATCCGCGCGACGCCGGATGACACGGTGACGCGGATGTCGGCCCGGGGGCGAGCGCGATCGGCAGCGTTGCCACGCTGTCGCGCAGGCGTTCGGCCAGCGCGTAGCCGGTGGCGAGGTCGGTGTCCGGCAGGCGTGGCATGTGCGGCGTATTGAGGCGGGGATGAGTAGACAGTGGCGCGGCCGGTTCGGGAGGGCGGGCAACGCAGCAGGACCCGATGCCATCGCGCCTCTGCGTGTGACCGGTCTCGAGCTGTCCTCAGGAGAGAAACTTCACCAGGAACTGCCGCTTCGCTTCGGGCGGCTTGCGGAGCGCATCGAGCAGGCGAACCTCGTCGTCGCTCAGGCGCTGGTAGACGGCGCTGGTTTCTCCCACCCCCAGCGGGATGGCCCCCCGCCCGGTGGCCAGCCATTCCGGGCTCACGTCGGAGTCCCTGGCCAGTTCAATGATGCGGGAGAGTTCGGGCAGGGCGAGACCGGTGAGCCACTTGCGGGCGGTTTCGCGCGAGACCGCATAGCGGTCGGCCAGGGCGCCGGTCCTGCCGAGTTCCTGCTTGAGACCGGTCCGGTCCAGTCCAGCGCCTTTCGCGGGCGATCCACGAAGTGCTCGTAGGATGCGGTCCCGTTGTCGCCGCATCGCCGGTTGCGCGGGGTGGCGATGCTTGGCAGTGCGCTCCATTGTTGCGTATGCGCGTTGGGTGAAAAGCCATTTTTGGTTTTTGGCATTGGCACGTTTCGGTTGCATGGTGGTGATGGGATGCGGGGGCGACAGAGCGGCAGGAGCATGCCTTCCCCGCGCAACGATCGCCGCAGGCCTCGTAGTTCGAGCTGCCGCGCCGCCGTCGCTGCCGCGCGGCCAGGCAGGGGATGGCGGCACCCGGTTTAGCGATGCGTCGATCTGCGGTCCCGCCATTCGTCGTTACCCCGAAGCCGGCATCCGGCCGGACACGACCCATCCGCCAACTTCGGGAAACCCGCCATGCGACTCCTCGCACCCACGCTGCTGCTCGCCGTTCTTCCGGTGATGGCATCGGCCACGCCGCTGCATTTCACCCTCGATCCAGACCACACCTATCCCAGCTTCGAGGCCGATCACATGGGCCTGTCGATCTGGCGCGGCAAGTTCGATCACAGCACCGGTACCGCTACGCTCGATGCGACCGCCAAAACCGGCACGGTGGATGTCAGCGTGGATATCGCCAGCATCGACTTCGGCAACCCGGCGCTGGACAAGGTGATGCTGGGTGCCGAGGCGCCGATGTGCCAGAGCGAATGCGGCACCTTCTTCGTGGCGAAATACCCGACGGCGCGCTATCGGGGCCGGCTGGCGGATTTCGTCGACGGCGCGCCGACCAGGGTGATCGGCCAGCTGACGATGCACGGAGTGACCCGGCCGCTGACGCTGGCCATCGACCGCTTCAAATGCATCCCCGATTTCATGCTCAAGCCGCGACTGCGTTGCGGTGCCGATGCGCTGGGAACGTTCCAGCGCGATGCGTTCGGACTCGACGGCGGCAAGTCGTTCGGCATGGACATGAAAGTGACCCTGCGCATCCAGGTCGAAGCGGTGCAGGACCCATGAAACCAGTCGAACGGGCAGGCTGAGCCGCCATGCACATCCGTGTCGCCAGCCATTCGAGCAGACCTCAGTCGGGGTCCTTGTCGAAACGCGTGATCCCCTCGGGCAACTGCACCCAGGGGTGCCGGCGGCACTCGTAGACCGAATCCTCGGGTGGCGGGAAGCCGGGATCTGCGAAGGCGCCCACGGCCACCATCACGAAGGCGTCGTTGCCCTCCTCGGTGTGGAACACCGGGCTGCCGCACACCGGGCAGAAGCGGAAGCGGAAGCGCGCGCCCTGGTCGCCGGTGCGTACGAACTCGGTGGCGGTGCCTTCGACCTTCCATGGCGCGGCATAGCCGGCCAGCGCAGCGAACACGCTGCCAGTGCGCTTCTGGCAGGCCAGGCAATGGCAGACGCCGGTGCCGAGGGTCGGGCCCTGCACCTCGATGCGCAGTTGCCCGCAATAGCAGGACGCGGTGCGGCTTTCCATACGATACCTCAGCGACGGGGGATGGCTCGTGCACGACGAGCGGCAGCGAGGTTCCCGTCTTTTATCCCCTGGAACTCCATCGGCGACAGGGCCGAAAGACACACCGGACGGCGCGTAGCGTGCGGCTTGCGGAACGCGTCATGGCACGTTCCGCAAACGCACCGGGGTGTCCCGAAAAAGATGCCGACGACAGGCCGCAACCACTGCCAGGCCGCCACGGCTGTCGCCGGCACCATTCCACCCTGTCCACCCTGCGCCATCCGCCAGGTCGGCGAATGGCGTCAACCCGGGATCAGGACCAGAGCAGGCGGCCGAAGAAGGTGAGGGTGCGATCCCACGCGTGCTCGGACCACACCGCATCGTGCTGGGTGCCGGGGATGCGACCAGGGCCCACGGCGGTCTCGTTG
>JAJZGE010000084.1 GCA_021798675.1 Pseudomonadota bacterium
CAGGATATCGCCGCTGACGGTCTGCAGATCGGCCTGTTCGGCATGCCCGCCAAGCTCGATGCTGCCGCTGACGCTGTCGACCTTGAGCGAGGGCGTGCGCGCCTGGATGCGCGCCTTGCCGCTGACGGTATCCAGCGCGATGCTGCCGCCGTCGATGCCGTCGATCACCAGCGTGGCGCTGATCACGCTGATCGCCAGCGAGGCGGCCCGCGGCACGTGGACTTCAAGCGCGGTGGGCCCCATGCGACTGTCGCTGGCCCAGTGGAACCAGCCCGAACCGCCCTGCGGCTCGACCTTGATGGACAGGTTGCCGTGGCTGCCGCTGATGCTGAGCGGCTTGGCGCCATCGCCCAGTTCGCCGCCCACCTGCACCTCGTTGCGGTCCCAGCCCAGCACGGTCACCGTGCCGGCGATATTGCTGATGCCGACATGCGCCGTGGGGCTGGCGTCATGGCGCAGCTGGATCGGCGTGGAGGCCAGCGCGCGGCCCACGCAAAAGCACAGCAGCACCGGAAGGTAGCGGGTGGTTTGCATGATCATTCCGGAAATCTCAGCCGGCTTCCCGGCCCAGTCGCTGCAGCCGGGCCTGCTGGCGTTCGGTGCGGCTCAACAGGCGCTGCAGCGCGGCCGAGTGCGGGGCTTGCTGCAGCGCCTGCCGCAGCTCCATGCGCGCTGCGTCCAGCTCGATGCTGGCGCCGGCCAGCCGCGGATCGGCAGGCCTCCAGCTGACCGGAGTGGCGGCGCTTTCCACGACCGGTGCAGGTGCCGCTGCTGGCCGCAGCAAGCGCCAGCCGATGCCTGCACACAGCCATACCGAGGCGGCGAGCGTGGCCATCCCGAAACGGCTCGTGCGACGGGTGCCGCGCGGCTCGATTTGCGCGGCGGGCGGGGCGACCGGCAGCGGCGTGAGCTGGTTCAGCCGCCTGTCGATGGATGCCCACAGGTCATCCGGCGGACTCAGTGGTTGGCGCAGTTCGCGCAGCTGGCGGCGCCAGGTGAATTCGTTCATCAGCGTTCTCCCACAAGCTTGCGCAGCAGGCCACGGGCGCGGTGCAGCTGCGCCTTGGAGGTGCCCGCCGCGATGCCCAGTGCATGGCTGATCTCGTCATGCCGCCAGCCTTCGATGTCGTGCAGCACCAGCACGGCGCGCGCACCCGGCGGCAGCTGGCCGATCGCGCGTTGCAGCTCCTCGCGTTCGGCGGCGCAGAACGGCAGCTGGCCGGGATCGGGCAACTGTTCCTCGTCCCGCATGCTGACCGGATCGGCGCCACGAGCGCGGATGTCCATCAGCGCCACGTTCACCGCCAGCCGGTACAGCCAGGTACCGAACGCGCTCTCGTGACGAAAGCCGGGCAGTTTCTGCCACGCGCGGACGAAGGCGTCCTGGGTCAGATCCTCGGCGCGCGCGTGGTCGCAGCCGGCCAGCCGGTACATCGCACCATGCACGCGGCCCACGTGCAGCCGGTACAACCGTTGGAACGCGCCGCGATCACCCGCGGCTGCGGCACGCACGTCGTCGGCATCATTGACTTCTGCGAGAGTCGCAGAGCGCATGGGTATTCCCGGCCTGGAGCGAACGGCGATCATCTTGCCAGCTTCGATGCAGCAGCACGCCAAAGCGTTTGGATGCGGGCCGGGTATCGGCGCCCGCACGCGATGTCCGCATCGCTGCTCGCTGGCTCATCAGGATGCGTGGGCCCGGCGCCGCGGCTGAGCGGCAGCCAGCGCCTGGGCGACCCGCTGCTGTTCGCTGCGCAGGCGTGCGGGCAGGCGCGGCACAAAGCTTTCCAGATAGTCGCCAATCGCGGCCAGCTCGTCCTGCCAGCCGTCCGGATCGACCGCGAGCAGTTCGTCGAGTCGGGTGCGGTCGAGCGCCAGCCCTTCCAGCTTCAGCTCGCCCTCGGACGGCAGGATGCCGACGGGCGTGTCGACGCCGGTGGCGCGGCCTTCGATGCGCTCGATCATCCATTCGAGCACGCGCAGGTTGTCGCCGAAGCCGGGCCACAGGAACTGACCGTCGCTGCCCTTGCGGAACCAGTTGACGTGGAAGATTTTCGGCAGCTTCGCGCCGGCCTGGTCGAACGACAGCCAGTGCGCAAAGTAGTCGCCGAAGTGGTAGCCGCAGAACGGCTTCATCGCCATCGAGTCACGGCGCAGCACGCCGACCGCGCCGGTCGCGGCGGCGGTGGTTTCCGAGCCCATCGCGGCGCCCATCAGCACGCCGTGGGCCCAGTCGCGCGCCTCCATCACCAGCGGCAGCAGGGAGGGCCGACGGCCGCCGAACACGATCGCGCTGATCGGCACGCCCGCAGGCGCTTCGGCCTGCTTCGACCAGGTCGGGCACTGCCTGGCGCTGACCGTGAAGCGCGAGTTGGGATGCGCGGCCGGGCCATTGGCCCGGTCATACGCGCGACCCTGCCAATCGGCGGCGGGTGTGCCGGGCAGGCCTTCCCACCACGGCTGGTTGTCGGCGGTGACTGCCACGTTGGTGAAGATGGTGTCCCGCGCGATGCTGGCCAGCGCATTCGGGTTGGTGCTTGCGCTGGTGCCTGGTGCCACGCCGAAGAAGCCGGCCTCCGGGTTGATGGCGTAGAGGCGGCCGTCTGCACCGGGACGCATCCAGCAGATGTCGTCGCCCACCGTCCACACCTTCCAGCCGGCGCGGCGATAGCCTTCCGGCGGTATCAGCATGGCCAGGTTGGTCTTGCCGCAGGCGGACGGGAAGGCGGCGGCGATGTAGTGGATCTGCCCCTGTGGATTCTCGATGCCGACGATCAGCATGTGCTCGGCCAGCCATCCCTCGGCGCGGGCCTGGTGGCTGGCGATGCGCAGCGCGTGACACTTCTTGCCCAGCAGCGCGTTGCCGCCGTAGCCAGAGCCGTAGGACTTGATCAGCAGCTCGTCGGGGAAGTGCATGATGAAGCGGCGTTCGGGGTCCAGTTCGCCGATGGAATGCAGGCCGCGCACGAACCGGCCTTCGCGCTCGATGCGCGCCTGTGCGGCGGCGCCCATGCGCGTCATGATGCGCATGTTGGCGACCACGTAGGGGCTGTCGGTCAGCTCCACACCGCAGCGCGCCAGCGGCGACTCGATCGGCCCCATGCAGTAGGGGATCACGTAGAGGGTGCGGCCTTCCATGCAGCCGTCGAACAGCGCATCGATTTTCGCGTGGGCGGCGGCCGGGTCCATCCAGTGGTTGTTCGGGCCGCTGTCCTGCTGCTGTGGATGGCAGACCAGGGTCAGGTGCTCGACGCGCGCCACGTCCGACGGGTGCGAGCGGTGCAGGTAGCAGCCCGGATGGGTCTGCTGGTTCAGCTCGATCAGGTCGCCGTTCTGCAGCATCTGCTGCACCAGTGCCTGGTATTCGGCGTCCGAGCCGTCGCACCAGTGGATCCGTGCCGGGCGGGTCAGCGCCGCCGTCTCGTCCACCCAATGCTGCAGCGCTGCCAGCTTGCTCGCCATCGCCTTCCTCTCTGGTCTTGCCGTAAAAAAGAGCAGGAACGGTAGTTTGCGGGCACTGGCATTGCAAGGTGGCGTGCAGCAACTGCGGCCACTGGTCGGGTCAGCCCGGCGCTGCGGCGCGACTCAGGCAGGAATCAGGGTGGCGATCATGTGTTCCACGTAGGCGTCGAACTCCTCGTGGTTGACGCGCGGCAGGCCCAGGGTGAAATTCAGCTGCAGAAAGCCGACGTAGGCGGCGTAGGTCAGCCGCGCCCGATTGAGCGCCTGCGGCGGCGGCAGGCCGGCTTCGCGATACGCGGTGGTGAGAAAATCCATCCGGCGCTGCGATACCCGCGCCATCACCGGCACCACCTGCGGATGATCGAGCGCCTTCAGCAGCGCCGCATACACGCGATGCGACTGCAGCTCGTGCGCGACCCGGCGAAACAGCTCGGGCAGGCGCTCGCGCGGATCGGCGATCAGCTCGATCTGGCTGAAGATCTCGCGTTCACCGTACTGCTCCCAGCGCTCCAGGGTGGCGTTGAGGAGTGCCTCGCGGGTGCGGAAATGCCAATAGAAGCTGCCCTTGGTGACGCCCAGCTGGCGCGCCAGCGCCTCAACGGCCACGGCGCCGACGCCCTGATCGGCGATCAGCTGCATGGCGGCCAGCTCCCAGTCCTCGGCGGAAAGGCGGGTGCGTTCGGGTTTGCTGCTTACATTCATTCGCGTATGGTAACGATACCCTGCCGCTTTGTAATGCATCGCATGGGACGGCACCGTGATGCGCGCGCGCGGGCAACGTGTGACACACCTCGGCAGGGTGCTTGACGGCAGTCGGCCCGCCAATCCATACTCATCCGTATGGTCATGCAAGATCGTGCCGTCGCCAACCCTACTCGCTTCGCCGTGGCTGACCTCAGCCTGGCGCTGGAGACGCGCAACCCTGCCGGCGCGCCGGCGCTGCTGTTTGCGCACGGCTTCGGCCAGACCCGCAGCGCGTGGAACGGCGCGGCGGCGGCGCTGGCACAGGCCGGCTGTCGCTGCGTGACGTTTGACAGCCGCGGTCATGGCGAAAGCGACCGGCAGGCAGGCGGCGACTACCGGATGGAGCAGTTCGCCGACGATCTGCGGCGGCTGGCAGAGGCGCAGCCGCAGCCGCCGATCCTGGTCGGCGCCTCGATGGGTGGCCTGCTCGGCCTGATGCTTGCCGGTGAATTGCGCCCGGCGCCGCTGCGCGCGCTGGTGCTGGTCGACGTCACGCCACGCTGGGAAACGGCCGGTGTGGAGCGCATCCTCGCCTTCATGCAGGCGCATCCAGACGGCTTTGCCGACTACGCCGAGGCGGCCGAGCAGATCGCCGGCTACCTGCCGCAGCGGCGCGAGCGCAAGAGTGAAGAGCAGCTGCGCCCGCTGCTGCGCGAGGGTGCCGACGGGCGGCTGCGCTGGCACTGGGATCCGGCGCTGCTGACCGGTGTGGTGCGCGACAGCGAGCGCTACCAGCCGCAGCTGCAGGCCGCCGCGGCGAAGGTGGAGCTGCCGCTGCTGCTGCTGTCGGGCGCGCGCAGCGACGTGGTCTCGCGCGCCACCGTCGACGAATTCCTGCAGCTGGTGCCGCATGCGCAGCATGTGGAACTGGCGCACGCCACGCACATGCTGGCGGGCGACGCGAACGATGCCTTTACGCGCGAAGTGGTTCGCTTTGTGCGCAGTCTGGATCCATCCGTGGCCCGGCAGCGTGCCGGCGCGGTTCAACCGCCATGAGGTGCTGAGATGTCCGTCCTGTTGACCCTGCTCGCTGCACTGGTAGCTACCGGTGCCTGTGCCTATCACCGCAGCAGCCTGCGTACCTGGGCCATTGTCACGCTGGTGACCACCCTGGTGGTGGGACTGCTGACGCACGCGCTGTGGACGATGGCGATCCTGCTGATCATCGAGGCGGCGATCGCCGCGCCGCTGCTGCTGGTGGATTTCCGTCGCCGGCAGATCAGCGCGCCGCTGCTGAAACTGTTCGCCAAGGTCACGCCGAAACTGTCCGACACCGAGCAGACCGCGCTGGAGGCGGGCACGGTCGGCTTCGAGGGCGAGCTGTTCTCCGGCAAGCCGGACTGGCGTCAGCTGCTGAAACAGCCGAAGCCTGAATTGAGCGTGGAGGAGCAGGCGTTCCTCGACGGCCCGGTGGAGCAACTCTGCGGCATGCTCGACGACTGGCAGATCACCCACGAGCTGGCCGACCTGCCGCCGGACGTCTGGGCGTTCCTGAAGCAGCACAAGTTCTTCGGCATGATCATCCCGAAGCGCTACAACGGGCTGGAGTTTTCAGCCCTGGCGCATTCGGCGGTGCTGCAGAAGCTGGCCACGATGTCGGCCACGGTCGCCTCCACCGTGGCCGTGCCCAACTCGCTCGGGCCGGCCGAGCTGCTGCTGCATTACGGCAGCGACGAGCAGAAGAACCACTACCTGCCGCGGCTTGCGGTGGGCGAAGAGATTCCCTGCTTCGCGCTGACCGGCCCGTACGCCGGCTCCGACGCCACCTCGATTCCCGACTTCGGCATTGTCTGCCGGCAGGCCGTGGACGGCGTCGACACGCTGGGTATCCGGCTCACCTTCGACAAGCACTACATCACGCTGGCGCCGATTGCCACGGTGGTCGGCCTGGCGTTCCGCATGTACGACCCCGAGCACCTGCTGGGCGAGAAGGAGGATCTGGGCATCACGCTGGCGCTGTTGCCGCGCGCGACCCCGGGCCTGCAGATCGGCCGCCGCCATCTCCCGCTGAACGTGCCGTTCCAGAACGGGCCGGTGCACGGCAAGGACGTGTTCGTGCCGCTGTCCACGCTGATCGGCGGCCCGCACATGGCCGGTCACGGCTGGCGCATGCTGGTGGAATGCCTGTCGGTCGGTCGCGCCATCTCGTTGCCGTCCAATGCCACCGGCGGCGTGCGCGCCGCGGTGGCGTCGGTGGGCGCGTATGCGCGCATGCGCAAGCAGTTCGGGCTGGCGATCGCCCGCTTCGAGGGCGTGGAGGAGGCGCTCGCGCGCATCGGTGGCCTGACCTATGCCACCGCCGCGTTGTCGCGCGCCACCGCCGCGGCGGTCGATCGCGGCGAGAAGCCGGCGGTGCCGTCGGCGATCGCGAAGTACCACGCCACCGAATGGGGTCGCCAGGTAGCAGCTGACGCGATGGACGTGCTCGGCGGCAAGGGCGTGCAACTGGGCCCGAAAAACTACGCCGGCCGCGCCTGGCAGGGCGTGCCGATCGCGATCACGGTGGAAGGCGCCAACATCATGACGCGCAGCCTGATGATCTTCGGTCAGGGTGCGATCCGCTGCCATCCCTACGTGCTGAAGGAAATGCAGGCGCTGGCGATCACCGACCGCGGCGAGCAGCTGCGTACCTTCGACCGCCTGCTGTTCGGGCACATCGGCTTCGGCATCTCCAACGCCGTGCGCAGCTTCGTGCTGGGACTCACCGGCTCACGGCTGGGGGAGAGTGCCGGCGACGCGTATACGCGTCGCTACTACCGCAAGCTCGACCGCTACTCGGCCGCGCTGGCGCTGTGCGCCGACGTGTTCATGGGCGTGCTCGGTGGCAAGCTGAAATTCAAGGAAAAGCTGTCGGCGCGCCTCGGCGACGTGCTCAGCTATCTGTACATCGCCAGCGCCATGCTCAAGCGGTACGAGGACAGCGGTCG
>JAJZGE010000085.1 GCA_021798675.1 Pseudomonadota bacterium
CCGATCTCCCGATCCGCTGGCCGCGGCCAAGGACATCCGCGAGACCTTCGCCCGCATGGCGATGAACGACGAGGAAACGGTGGCGCTGATCGCCGGCGGCCACACCTTCGGCAAGACCCACGGCGCAGGCTCCGCCGATCACGTCGGTCCCGCGCCCGAGGCCGCGCCCATCGAGCAGCAGGGCCTGGGCTGGGTCAGCAGTTTCCGCAGCGGCAAGGGCGGCGATCAGATCGGCAGCGGCCTGGAAGTGACCTGGACGCCCAAGCCCACCCAGTGGAGCAACGGCTATTTCGACATGCTGTTCGGCTACGAGTGGGAACTGACCAAGAGCCCCGCGGGCGCCCACCAGTGGGTGGCCAAGGACGCGCCGGAGATCATCCCCGACGCGGCCGACCCGAGCAGGAAGCACAAGCCGACCATGCTCACCACTGATCTGTCGCTGCGCTTCGATCCGATCTACGAGCCGATTTCGCGCCGCTTCCACCAGCACCCCGAGCAGTTCGCCGACGCCTTCGCCCGCGCCTGGTTCAAGCTGACCCATCGCGACATGGGTCCGCGCGCCCGCTATCTCGGCCCGGAAGTGCCTGCCGAAGCGCTGATCTGGCAGGACCCCCTTCCCGCGCTCGATCACCCGCTGGTCGATGCGCAGGACATCGCCTCGCTCAAGGGCAAGATTCTCGCTTCGGGCCTGTCGGTGTCGCAGCTGGTGTCGACGGCATGGGCGTCGGCGTCGACCTTCCGCGGCTCCGACAAGCGCGGCGGTGCCAACGGCGCGCGCATCCGGCTGGCCCCGCAGAAGGATTGGGCGGTGAACCAGCCGTCGCAGCTGGCGCATGTGCTGGGCACCCTCGAGGGTATCCAGCGCGAATTCAATGGCGCGCAATCGAGCGGCAAGCGGATCTCGCTGGCCGACCTGATCGTGCTGGGCGGCTGCGCCGGCGTCGAGCAGGCGGCAAGGAACGCCGGCCATGCCGCGGCGGTTCCGTTCACGCCGGGACGCATGGATGCCACGCAGGAGCAGACCGACGTGGAGTCGTTCGCGGTGCTCGAGCCGATCGCCGACGGCTTCCGCAACTATCTGAAGGGCAACTACAGCGTATCGGCCGAGGCGCTGCTGCTGGACAAGGCGCAGCTGCTGACCCTCAGCGCGCCCGAGATGGCCGTACTGGTGGGCGGCATGCGTGTGCTGAATGCCCACGTCGGCCAGACCCGGCACGGTGTCCTTACCAGGCGACCGGAGGCGCTCACCAACGACTTCTTCGTGAACCTGCTCGACATGGGCACGCAGTGGAAGGCGCTGTCGGATGCCAAGGACGTGTTTGAGGGGCGCGATCGCCATACCGGCGAACTCAGGTGGACTGGCACGCGGGTCGACCTCGTCTTTGGCTCGCACGCGCAGCTGCGCGCCGTGGCCGAAGTCTATGCAAGTGCAGACGCACAGGAAAAGTTTGTGCGCGACTTCATCGCGGCGTGGGACAAGGTGATGAACCTGGATCGCTTCGACCTCGCCGGGCCAAGGCGGTGAACTGATCCATCGGCGTGACCGATGCGCAGCAGGCGCGGATGCCCGCATCCGCGCCTGCTGTATTTTCGTCACGGGTGCCGGCGGCAGACCCGCGGCTACCGCGGAACCTCAGTACACGCTGTGCGCCGTGTGCCAGCCGGGTCGTGGCCGCGGCGGTGGCGCAGTCGCCCGCGGTTCCTCCGGGTCGGGCATGGCGATGTCGGGAACCCCGGCCAGACCTTCGGCGGCCAGCGGCAGGCTGACCGGCTCCGCGGGCTTGCGCGCGGCCAGTCGCCCGGCCTGCACCAGCAGGCTGATGCGCTGGCACACCTCGTCGCTGCCGAACGGCTTGCGCATGAAGTCGTCGGCGCCGAAGCGCTGTACGTAGAACTGCTCGGTGGCCTGCTGGTTGCCGCTGATCATCACGATCGGAATATGCCGCGTCAGCGGGTCGTGGCGCAGTGCGCGCAGCACCGCAAAACCGTTCATGCCGGGCATCACGATATCGAGAAAGATCAGCGCCGGCTGTTCGCTGCGCGCCAGTTCGATCGCGCTGGGACCATCGCCGGCGCTGGACACGGCATAACCCTCGCGGCCCAGCATCTTGTCGAGCACGGCGCAGATGGTGGGCGAATCGTCGACCACCAGCATGCGTGCGCCCAGCGCAGCCTGCCACTGCGCGGGCGCCTGCTCGTCGAGCCCGGCGCTGACGAGCAGGCGTTTCAGGAATCCGATTCCGCTCATTGCACGACTCCCCTGGATCACCGCTGCCGATGGCCGGTAGCACGCGCCGCGCGCTCCCGTCGTTGGCCGTGATGGTGCAGCAGATGGCGCCGGCAAACTGCGATGCAGCGCTCAGCGCTTGTGAAGAAAGCCACTCCCTGTGGCTTTCTTCCATCGCGAGTCCGACGCATGTCCGGACTCGCTCACGCGAATCAGACACTGGCGTGCCCGATCCGCGACCGGCCATCCCTGGCCGGCATGAGCGGTTGAATAGTCACAACCGCTCAGCGCGAGTCCTTCATGCGCCGCAATTGCTGGCGCGCGTGCTTGTCCGGCCGCCGCAGCGGGCCGTCCGGACCGGTCAGCCGGCGCTGCTCGCGCGCCGCCTCGCGGGCGATCCTGCTTGGCTCGGTTTCCTGGTACAGCGCCTGCGCCACCGCGGCCGGGCCGCGCTGCGCGGACAGCGCCAGCACCTGCAGTTCCAACCGCTCCTCGCCGCGGCGGATCTTCAGCCGGTCGCCCGCACGCAGCGCCTTGGCCGGCTTGCACGCGCCGTCGTTGAGCTCGACGTGACCGCTTGCGACCGCCTGCCTGGCAAGGCTGCGCGTCTTGAAGAAGCGCGCTGCCCACAGCCACACGTCGATGCGCACGTCAGCCGCGGATTGGATTGTCTGCTCGCTCATGGCGATAGTATTGCCGCTTCGCAGGGCTCGGAGGATCACGCCATGCAATGGACCACATCGGACATCGTCATCGGCGCGCTGCTTTTCATCTGCGGCTTCGCGCTGGGCCGCGCCAGCAAGGCTTTCGATGCAGCGCGCGTCGCGCAAAGCCAGTGGCAACCCGACCCCAGCATCAGCGACGCCGAGATCGAGGCACAGCTTCGCGCGGGCCGGCCGATCGAGGCGATCAGGCTGTACCGTCGCCGCAGCGGCGCGGGGCTGAAGGAAGCCAGACAGGCGGTGGACGCGATGGCCCAGCGCCTGGGCCTGCGCCGCTGAAGTTATTTCAGGCGGTCATGAGGATCGGGCATCGCGATATCGGGAATCGCGTGGTAGGCGGTGGCGTCCAGCGGCTCAGTCGCGGCATCGGCGGCGGCACGCTCACGCACCTGCAGCCGACCACTGTTGCCGAGCTGCTGGATGCGCGCGAACACCTCGCCGCGACCGAACGGCTTTTTCATGAAGTCGTCGGCGCCGAAGCGCTGCACGTAGAACTGCTCGGTGGCCTGCAGGTTGCCGCTGATCATCACGACCGGAATGGCCCGCGTCAGCGGATCGCGGCGCAACGCACGCAGCACCGAAAAGCCGTTGATGCCGGGCAGCACGATGTCGAGGAACACCAGATCGGGGCGCTCGCGCCGGGCGAGCTCGATCGCCGAATCGCCGTCCGCGGCCTTCAGCACCACGTGACCGCCCTGCGTCAGCATCTTGCCGAGCACCGCGCGAATGGTGGAGGAGTCGTCCACCACCAGGATGCAGGCGCCCCGCGGCGCGTCCGTGCGGGGCACGGCACGCCGTTCGCCGGTCGGACTGCTGAAGATGCGCCGGATCAGATCAAAGCTTGCCATGTCACGAGCCCCCGCCCATGCGTGGCGACCAGTCTCGACGCTGGCGCGGTCCGGCGCAAGTCGCGCTGGTCAGCCGCTCAGCGCGCCAGCCACAGATTGGCCAGCGGCACGCTGAACAACGACAGCACGATGCCCGCGCCCAGCACGGTATTGGCCAGCGCGGGCTCAAGCTCGTACTCGTCGGCGAGGATCGCCGCCGATACCATCGGCGCCATCGCCGCCTGCAGCACGCCCACGGAAAGCACCAGCCCGCCGACGCCGGCCGCCGTACCCAGCGCCCAGCACAGCAGCGGCGCCAGCAGCAGCTTCCAGCCGAGCCCCGCGCCGACCACAGCTGCCTCCCCGCGGCCGAGCCGGAAGGTGAACTGCAGCCCCACCGAAAACAGCGCCAGCGGCGTCAGCGTGGCGCCGATCGGGGCCAGCACGCCGTGCATCCACGCCGGCCAGCCGCCCAGCAGGCCGACCGCGATGCCGGCCAGCAGGGCCAGCAGCGCCGGGAACCTCACGATGCGCCGCAGGATTTCCACCGGCTGTGGCCGGCGCCCGGCATACAGGCTGGCCACCACGATGCCGACCGAGGCCAGCAGCGGAAAGCAGCCCAGCTGGTCGGCCACCACCGCCAGCGCCAGCCCCGGCTTGCCGTGCAGCGCCTCGATCAACGGGTAGCCCATGAACGAGGTATTGCCCAGCCCGCAGACCAGGATCAGCGCGCCGATGCGCTGCCGCGACCAGCCCAACCTCGGCCCGAGCAGGCCGAACAGCAGCCACGCGCCGAAGAAGGTCAGCCACATTGCGGCTACCGGAAACCACAGCTCGCGCTCGAACTTCAGCGGCGGAATCAACTCCAGCACCAGCGCCGGCAGCGCCACGTTGATCACCCACCAGTTGATGCCCGGCACGATGCCTGCCGGCAGCCTGGCATGGCGGGCCACCAGCACGCCCAGCAGCAGGCACACGAACAGCATCAGCAACGCACTCATCCGGATCGCCACCTGCATAAAAAGAGGCGCCATTAGACGCGATGCCAGCGGGCGCCGGAAGCGCGCTGCGCGGCAAGTGCGGAATAATGCGTGGCTGGCCGCGATCCGACGCGCGGCCGCGCACCTCACCGTGGACTCCGCCGCCGATGACCGATCCCACCCACCGCGTGCACGGCCTCGCCGACGACCGCATGCCGGCCGACTGGCCCGCGCTGACGCATGACGAAGTGGCTGCACTGCTGCGCCGCTACGACGCGGCCGGCACGCTGCAGCGGATCGGCTGGCACAGCCCGCGGCCACTGTCCGCGGCGGCGCTGGTCGAGACCTCGGCCGGCACGCTGTTCGTCAAGCGTCACCACCGGCGCGTGCGTTCGGTCGCCACGCTCAGCGAAGAGCATCGCTTCATCGCCCACCTGCGCGCCAACGGCGCGTCGATACCCGCCGTGCTGGCGGATGCGCAAGGACAGACCGCGCTGGCGATCGGCGCGTGGGTGTACGAGCTGCACCAGCGCGCCGAGGGCGTGGACCTGTACCGCGAGGCGGTGTCGTGGTCGCCGCTGGCCGATCGCGGGCAGGCGCGCGCTGCTGGCCAGGCGCTGGCAACGCTGCATGACGCTGCCGCGGATTACCGCGCGCCGCAGCGCGACACCCATCTGCTGGTGGCGCGCGCCGAACTGCTGCTGGCACCTGATCCGATTGCCGCGCTGCGCGCGCAACTGCCCGCCCGGCCGGGGTTGGCCGACTACCTGCGCGGGCGCGACTGGCCGGATGATCTCGCCCGCATGCTGGCACCGTTCCATCGCAGCGTGCTGCCGCGGCTGCTGCAGCAGCCGGCGTTGTGGACACACGGCGACTGGCACGTCTCCAACCTGTGCTGGAGCGACTCGGGCAGCGACGCCCGCGTCCGCGCGGTGCTCGACTTCGGCCTGGCCGCACGCACGTTTGCGCTGTTCGACCTGGCCACCGCGATCGAACGCAACGCGATCGCCTGGCTGGCGCTGGACGATGGCGACGCCGCGGTGCACACCGGCATCGCGCTGGCGCTGATCGACGGCTACCGGCAGCGGCGCCCGCTGGCTGCCGCGGAGCTCACCCTGCTGGCCGATCTGCTGCCGCTGGTGCATCTGGATTTCGCGTTGTCCGAGGTCGAGTACTTTCACGCGATCACCGGCTCGCGCGAACACGCCGACGTGGCCTATGACACATTCCTGCTTGGCCATGCGGCATGGTTCGAAACGCCGCGAGGGCATTGCCTGCTGCAGCTGCTGCGCCAGCCCACCTGACAAACGCGGCCGCGGCGTGCTTCAATACGCGTTCTGAAGCGGGGGTGCCCGGCGTTGCCGGGCTGAGAGAGTCCCTTGGAACCTGACCCGGGTCATGCCGGCGTAGGGAGCTTGATGATTCGGCACGCCCATTCGGGGCGTCCGGGTTGCCGTCGCTTCGTCCGTACCCGGAAGATGCCGACGATGCCACGCACCCCGCTGTTTCTCGCCTGCCTGTCGCTGATCACGCTTGCCCATGCGCAGGACACCCTGCCCGCCGTCGCGCGAACCACGCTGCCGGCCACACACAAGCCGCCGCTGGCGGTGAAGCAGCTGTCGGCGGTGCATGTGCAGGCCACCAGCAAACCGGGCTACAGCGCCGACAGCGCCCAGGTCGGCAGCTTCGGCGGTGCGCCGCTGCGCGACACGCCAGCCGCGATCACCGTGATCACGCGCGCCCAGCTCGATGATCGCCAGCCGCGCACGCTCAGCGACCTCGGCCACATGGACGCCGCCGTGGGCGACAGCTACGCCGCGGTCGGCTACTACCAGGACATCGCGATCCGCGGCTTTCCGCTGGATCTGGCCACCAGCTTCCGCTTCAACGGCATGAGCATGGCCGGCGAGCAGTACGTGACGCTGGAAGACAAGCAGCAGGTGGAGATTCTCAAGGGCCTGGCCGGGATCGAAGCCGGCGTGGTCGCTCCCGGCGGCCTGGTCAATTTCGTCAGCAAGCGTCCGGCCGACGTGCACACCGCCACCGTCGGCACCGACTCGCACGGCTCGCGCTATGCAGCGCTGGACGTGGGCGGCTGGCTGTCGCCGGGCTTCGGCGTGCGCATCAACGCTGCGCACGAGGACATGCACTCCTACGTGCAGCACGCCGACGGCCATCGCAATTTCCTCTCGCTGGACGCCGACTGGAAGATCAGCCGCAATGCCACGCTGCAGCTGGACAGCGACTATCAGGCCAGCGAGCAGCGCTCGGTCTCCGGCTACCAGCTGCTCGGCGGCACGGTGATCCCCAGCCACGCCAGCCGCACCCACATGCTCGGCTACGAGCCGTGGCAGCAACCGGTCGGCATCCATGCGT
>JAJZGE010000086.1 GCA_021798675.1 Pseudomonadota bacterium
GCCGGCTGGTTCCTGGAGGAGCGGCAGGGAGAACAGACCATGCCACCGCTCTAGCGACACGGCGCCGAACACCGCAACCGAAGTCAACCAAGCAAGTCAACACGACCCACGGTCACCGACCGATCCAGCCTCTGAGGGGAGGAAACCATGAACCATCGCAAGACACTGCTTGCCGCGAGCATCGTCGCCGGCCTGTGCCTGTCCGTCGGCGCGTACGCGCAGGACAACAACCAGAACACCCAGAACACCAGTGCGCCGAATAAGAAGGACGCGAAGCAGCTCAACACCGTTGTCGTCACCGGTATTCGTGACTCGCAGGCGATGTCTCTGGATCTGAAGAAGGATTCCGCCGCACACGTCGAAATCGTGACTGCTGAAGATATCGGCAAACTGCCGGCCAAGAACGTGGCCGATACCATTGCCCAATTGCCGGGTGTGAACATCTCCGATGCAGGCGGTACCGAAGGTGGTTTCGATGAAGCTGATCGCGTCAGCCTGCGCGGCACTGCACCAGGTCTTACCTTGACAACGGTGGACGGTCACTCACTTAGCTCAGGTGACTGGTTCGTGCTGGGCAACTCCAATAGCCGCAGTGTCAGCTACAGCGCGTTACCGTCTGAAGTCGTCAGCGAAGTGAAGGTATATAAATCGTCCGAAGCACACCTTCAGGAAGGCGGTGCCGCCGGTACGGTGGACATCATCACACGCAAGCCGCTGGAGTTTGGCAAGCAGATCACCGCAGAGGCCTCGGTGGGTGGTGTCTATTCCGACTTGCCGAGCAATACCAAGCCGCAGTTCAACGGCCTGTTTAACTGGAAGAATGACGACAATACCTTTGGTGCAATGTTCCAGGCCTTCTACGAGCAACGAAGCTTGCAGCGTGATGGACAGGAAATGCTGGGCTACTCTTACCTGCCGTCCACGTCGGCCTTGGCCGGGGCGTACCCGAATCTGGCGGGCAAATACTTCCCCAACTTGCCGGGCGCTGCGCTGTTTGAGCAGACCCGCAAGCGCAAGGGCGGCAACATTACGCTGCAATGGAAGCCGACCGACAACCTTTCGTTCGACCTTGATACGTTCTATTCGAAGCTCAATGCAACGGACGTCAACTACAACTACATGTTGTTCAACTACAGCCATCTACCTACGGTGACGAACCTGTCGTCGTACACGGTGCAGAACAATGTGATCACTAGCGCGGCATTTCCGGGGATGGGCGCTTCTACTCCGGGCGTGTACGACCAAATCTCGCGTCCCGGTGAAAGTGAGTCCAGTGGCTACATCACCCTCAATACCCACTGGAAAGCCACCCAAAATCTGGATTTCAAGTTCCAGGGCGGAATCACCCGAGGTACGGGCGATACGCCGACCCAGAACGTGATGGAGCTGAATACTGGCGTCGGTGCGGGTGCGAGCTATTCCCTGCAAGGACTCGGAACCCCGGCGAACTGGATGCTCGGCAGTACCAACAACGCGAATACCAACAACACCTTCAGCTGGATTTTCGGCGCCAACAACGTACATGTGACGGACAAGGAACAATGGTTCCAAGCCGACGGTGAATACGATTTCGACGATGCTGGCGCCCTGTCGTCCATCATGTTTGGCGCCCGCTACGCCAACCATGATCGTGACGATTTGACCGCCATTGGTCAGTCGCCAGGATGCAGCAATGGCGCTGCCCTCAACTGGGGTCTGTCGCCGTACTACTGCGCGCCTGGTTCCACCTCGGCTTACGATCCGGCGGTCTACAGCATGCCGGCCGGGGGCAACTATCCTGGCAGCTTTGCCAGTGACCTAGGCGTCGGCCAAATGCCAAGCAATATATGGCTGTGGACGCCGGCCCAGCTGGCGGCGCTGTCGAAGTACGCCTATCGCGACCCGGTGGTGCGTAACGAGTGGGGTCTGATCTATGGCTTGAACGAACACAACACTGCTGCCTACGTGCAGTTCAATTTTGACTCGCAAAACTGGAGCGGCAACTTCGGCTTCCGTTGGATCAGTACCCATCAGAACATCGCGTACACCAGTCCCAACATCGTGGAAACCGACTATGTGGGCCCGATCGGAGGGTCCGCCTGGGGGCCGTTCTACTGGAACTACCACCACTCTGGTTACCGAAAGCTCCTGCCGAGCTTCAACATGAAGTTCAAGCTTACCGACGATGGCAACTTGCTGGCGCGTTTTGCGGCTTCGCAGACGCTAACCCGCCAAGACTATAGCCAGTTGGCCAGTGGCGTCAGCTTGAGCGATCCGCAGCAAGTTGGTGTGATTGGTGGTGGCAGCGGTGGTAACCCTAACCTGCAGCCGACCGTCTCCACCAATTTTGACGCGGCATTGGAGTGGTATTTCGCGCCACGCGGCCTGCTGGCGGCCAGCGTGTATGAAATGGATCTGCACAATTATTACGACTACGGTACGACCACGCAGACGTACTACAACACCTATCTTAGCAATCCAAAGAACAATCCGGCCAATCCGACAGGCGCGCCAGTCTATAGCCAATACCTAGTTAGCATTCCTGTCAACGTCAACGCCACTGTCAAGGGCGTGGAGCTGAATTACATACAGCCCATCGGCGATCACTTTGGCACGTCGCTGAACTACACCTACGCCAACGGCCATGAAAACGGTGGCACCCTGCTTTACAACCCGGATGGTTCGGTGGGCAACAGCCTTGCCGCCGGTTCGCGCCCGATGATCGGCAACTCCAGGAACACGCTAAATGCCTCTGCGTTCTATGAAGATGCTAAGTGGAATGCCCGCATCAGCTACACCTATCGCTCGGCGTTCTACGACGGCCTGCAGGCGGTCGCCACCGGTAACATCCCTTTGATTCCGTACTGGCAGGCGGGTACGGGTTACCTGTCGGCATCGTTGGGTTACAAGATCAACGACCACGTCAGCCTCGCGTTCGATGCGATGAACCTCAACAATCCGAAGCTGCGTTATTACGACGTCGGCAGCCAGGCCGGTCTTGGCTTCGGCAAGGTACCGGAAGCGTTCTACACGAATGGCCGCCAGTACTACCTTACGGCGAACTTCAAGTTCTGATCCACCGCTTCACCGCGACAATCCGCGGGCCACGGACGGCCCGCACTCTCCCCGAACGGGCCCGGCTCCACCTTGCGGGCCCGTCTTTTTGTCCGGGGTAGCCATGGAGGTGGCATGCTCGGTTTGATATGCCCGTTTCCAATGCTTGGAAGCGGGTGATGTTGCACCCGATGCCCGCAGGAGTTGCCGATGAAACGCCTTGTCTCGTTGTCCCGTGCCTGCCTGCTGCTCGCGCTTGCGCTGCTGCCCCTGCGGGCGGCGATGGCGGGCGAGGCGTCCCGGCCCTCGTTGATTCCGCTGCCGGCGCAACTCGCGCTGCACCATGGCGGCTTCGTCGTCGATGCGAACACGCCCATCGTGCTGGCCGACCAGCATGCCTCGACGCGACAGACGGCGGACTACCTGATCGGCCTCGTGGCGCGTACCCGCGGCCTGCACCTGCATGTTGCGGACGACGCCAAGGCTGCCCACGCGATCGTGCTGCAGCGCGACCCGCAGGCGCCGGTGGCGCAGGCCGAGGGCTATGCGCTGGACGTCACGCCGCAGGGCATCCGCGTCACCGCGCGCGACGCCGCCGGCCTGTTCCACGGCGCGGTCACGCTGGCCCAACTGCTGACGCCCGACGCGAAGCAGGGGGCGGTGGACGTCCACGCGCTGTCCATCCGCGACTGGCCGCGCTTCGCCTGGCGCGGCCTGATGCTGGATTCCGCGCGCCACTTCCAGAGCGTGGCCGACGTCGAGAAGCTGATCGACCAGATGGCCCAGCTCAAGCTCGACGTGTTGCACTGGCATCTCACCGACGACCAGGGCTGGCGCATCGAGATCAAGCGCTATCCCGAACTGACGAACATCGGCGCGTGGCGTACGCCGCCCGGCGCCGGCCATGACGGCGAGCCGAAACGCTACGGCGGCTACTACACGCAACGGCAGATCCGCGCCGTGGTGGCCTACGCCGCCGCGCGCCACGTCACCATCGTCCCCGAGATCGACATGCCCGGCCATGCCCAGGCCGCGGTGGCGTCCTACCCGCAGATCGGCGTGACGGGGAAGCGCCCGCAGGTGTCCACCGACTGGGGCGTGAATCCCTGGCTGTACAACGTCAACGACGACACCTTCACCTTCATCGACAACGTGCTCGACGAGGTGATGGCGCTGTTCCCGTCGACATACATCCACGTGGGCGGCGACGAGGCGATCAAGGACCAGTGGAAGGCCTCGCCCGCCGTGCAGGCGAAAATGCGCCAGCTCGGCATCACCGACGAGGACGCGCTGCAGGGCTGGTTCATCGGCCGCATCGGCCAGTACCTCGAAAAGCACGGGCGCAAGCTGATCGGCTGGGACGAGATCCTCGAAGGCGACAACCTGCCCGCCGACGCCACCGTGATGTCCTGGCGCGGCACCGACGGCGCGATCAAGGCGGCGCTGCTCGGCCACGACGTGGTGATGTCGCCCTCGCCCGAGTTGTACTTCGACCATGTGCAGAGCAACCTCGCCGACGACTATGCCGGCCGCCTCGGCGTGGAATCGCTGAAGGACGTCTATGGGTTCCAGGCCGTGCCCGGCGTGCTCAACGCCGCACAGGCGAAGCACGTGCTGGGTTTGCAGGCCAACGTGTGGACGGAGCACATGCCCACCTTCGCGCACGTGGAGCATGCGGTATTCCCGCGCCTCGACGCCTTGAGCGAGGTGGCATGGTCGCCCGCCGCCAGCCACGACTGGCCCAGCTTCCTCGCGCGCCTGCCAGCGCAGCTGCAGCGGTACCGTGCGCAGCACGTCGCCGTGGCCGACGACGCCTTCGCGGTACGCATCGGCACCGACCGCAACCTGGCGCTGGCCACCGGCAAGGCCACGGTGACGCTGTCGGACCAGGCCGGCTTCGGCGTCATCCGCTACACGCTGGACGGTAGCGTTCCCACCCCGGCGTCGCCGCGCTACGTCGCGCCGTTCGAGGTGACGCTGCCGGCCACCGTACGCGCCGCCAGCTTCGCCGCCGACGGCAGCGCGCTGGCCGCCGCGCGCGAGCGCACGCTGGATCGCGCCGCCCTGCTCAGCCTGCCCGGCACGGAGCTGGCCAATTGTGCCGGCAGCGATTTCCGCCTGCGCCTGCAACCCACGCCGGATGCCACCAGCACGCAGCCTGTGTATGCGGTGAACATCTTCGACGATTGCCAGCAGTTCCCCCCCACGCTGATGGACGGCGTCACCGCCATCCACGTCGATGCGGTGCGGTTGCCGCGCAATTTCGCGCTGGCGCACGAGCAGAAACTGGTGGTGTCGCGCCCGCACGCCACACCGTTCGGCGAGCTGGTGGCGCATGCCGACGATTGCGCCGGCAGGGTACTGGCCAGCATGCCGCTGCCCGATCCCGCGCACAGCCCGAGCACGTTCAAGCTGGATGCAAGGCTGCCCGCGCAAAGCGGCGTGCACGCGATCTGCCTGCTTTACACCGCGCCCGTGGATGGGCCGCTGTACGCGATCGGCCGCGTTGCGCTGCACGCCGGCCGCTGAACCACCGGCGGCAGGGATACCGCTTCGCTCGGCGCCGGGGTGACCGGCCGGCATCGCGCACCGGCTGCCGGCGCGGCGATTACCCCGCTCCGCGCAGCGCCTGCCGCGCGGCCTGCGCCTCGGCGGCGGGCAGCTCAATGAGCGGCACGAACTTGCCCGCGATCCGCACGGCCACCGGCATGCCATCGCGATAAAGCACGCGCGAACCCGGCACGGCCGGCACCTTGTCACCGGCCAGCACGCTGCCCACCAGGTTGAGCGGATCGCAGCCGCCCACCACGGCCAGCTCGCCATCGTCCGCGCGCTGGCGGATCGCGCGCAACGGCGCGATGGCCTCGGGCAGCGCGAACTGTTCGCCGACCATGCCCTCCACGAAGCGCCCGCCGCGGATCTCGCCGCGTGCCTCCAGCCGTCGATACACGCGCAACAGCTCGCGCCACGGCGGCAGCCACGGCGCCTCGCGCTCCAGCAGTTGCCAGAACATCACGCCGTAACGGGCCAGCAGGGCGCGTGCGGCGTGTTCGATGTCCTCGTCTCTTGCGGCCGACTCGGGCGCGGCGCGCACGAGCGACCAGCGCCCCGCATCCTCGATTCCGCCGAACGTGTGCCGGCGCATGCGCCGGTGCCGCGGTGCCTCGCGCTTGGCGGCCGGTACCAGCAGTGCGCGCAGGCCGGCGAAGCTGTCCGCGCTGGCGCGGCCGGCGGCGACCAGCTCGCCCAGCGCATCCTCCAGCTCGGTGCGCAGCAGGTGTGCGAGGGACTGCAGTTCGTCGAAGAACAGTGCGCCGTGCTCGCGCAGCGCGTCGGCCACGGCCTGCGCGCGTGAGGACAGCAGGCTCTCCTGCGGCGACGCCTCTTGCGCCATGGCCGTCCAGACGGCCATCTGCCGACGCGGCAGCAGCACGACCGGTGTGGCGCGTACCGGTCCGCTGCCACCGCCTGCGCGCAGCCGGCTCCAGCCGATGCGGCCGGCGCGGCACAGTTCGTCCAGCCAGCTCGCCGAATAGTCGGCGATGCGCGCCGGCAGGATCTCCGCCTCCCAGGCAGCGGCGGCGGCTTCGAAGCCTTCCAGCTGCGCCAGCACCGCGGGCAGCGCATCCGGACCACGCAGCCGGGTGGCCGGGCTGGCGTGCTGCCAGTCGAGCAGGAAGCGCATCAGCTGGCGCCGGCTCACCGGCTCGATCTCGCGCCGCAGCCGGCCCAGCGTGTAGCGGTGGATGCGCGCCAGCAGGTGGCGCTCGCACCACTGGGTGGCATCGACGGCGGGATCGAAGCGGCCCTGGATCACGTAGCCTTCGGCCTGCAGGCGCAGCAGCGCGGCGTCCACGTCGGAGCACGCCACGCCCAGCGGCGCCGCGAGCGCGTCCACGGTGACCGGCCCCGATCCCAGCAACCGGCCGCGCACCAGCTCGCGCAGGGCGTCCTCGCTCGTCCAGCCCTGCGCGGCATATTCGGCGGGCGCAGCAATGGCGGGATGCATCTTGGCCGCCGGATGCACGGCTTGCCACAAGGGCAACTTCTCCGCGCTGACCCATACGCTGCCACCGCCTTCTCCCCGTCGGG
>JAJZGE010000087.1 GCA_021798675.1 Pseudomonadota bacterium
TGCGGACTGGCGATCCAGCAACTCCGCCATGGACTGGCGGAGCCGGGTCTGCATGGCTTCGAGTACCTCGCCGAGCAGGCGTTCCTTCGATTCGAAGTGGTAGACCAGCAGCCGCGCGCTGGTGCCGATCGCGGTCGCGAGTGGGCGCAGCGAGAGGTTGGCCAGCCCGTGTTCCAGCAGGTAACCGACGATGGATTCGATCAGGGCATCTTTGCGTGACGGCATGTAACGGACGTTACATGTAACGTTCGTTACACGTCAAGTGCGACCCATGCGGCCCCGCAAACGACACGGGCGCCCGCAGGCGCCCGTGTCCCGATGCAATCGCAACGGACGGTCAGAAGGTGTAGCGCAGGGTCACCATGGCCGACCAGCGTGATACCACGCGGCTGGGATCGTAGAAGCCGCCGTCGTAGGTCTGCAGCTGCTGCGGCTGGTAATTGACGCCACCCTTGTCGGTGGGCAGCGAATACACGTACTGGCCCTGAGCGTTCACGCCGGCGTAGTTGGCGAGGATGCGGGTCGGGTAGATGCCGGTGTTGCGCTGCTGGCCCCAGCTGCTGTTGAGCAGGTTGAGCACGTTGTAGACATCCAGCCGCAGCACGCCCTTGTTGCCCTTGAAGATGCCGGGCACTTCCTGCGAGAAGCTCATGTCCAGCTCGTTCACCCACGCGGTGCGATCGCCGTTGCGGTTCGCGACCTGGCCGCGGTGCCGGCTGAGGTAGGCATCGCTGGCGAGGAAGTTCTGGAATTGCTGGATCACCTGCTGGCTGGTGCCGGCGACGTAGGTCACCTTGGGGTCGTTGGCCGACGGGATGTAGACCGGGTCCCAGCCGCCGATGCCATCGCCGTTCGCGTCGTTGCCGAACACCCAGGTGTAGGGCAGGCCGCTGTGGCCGCTGTAGAACATCGACACCATCGTGTTGTAGTCGCCGAAGAACGCGTGCTGCCAGGTCAGCGAGGCCTTCAGCGCTTTGGGCACGTTGTAGTTCGAGGTGGCCAGCACGTTGGTGTTCGGATTCAGGCGTGCCACACGCGAGTAGCCGCTGTAGGCGATGGTGTCGGCACCGGGGTCGACGTCGCTGGCGTGGCTCAGGGTGAAGCTGACGTTGCCGGACCAACTGGCGGAGAACGGTTTGTCCAGCGACAGCGTGAAGCTGTCGGACTTGCCGCGGTGGGTGTTGGTGAGCAGGGTGGAGGCGGTGCTGAAGGCTGGATTGTGGTTGGCCAGGATGTCGGCGGTCTTCGGTGCCTCGCCGGGCGTCTTCCAGAATTGTTCGCGGCCATCGGGCAGCGTGCCGGTGGGCGCGCCGAAGTTCACCGCCTCGTACAGGATGCCGTCGCGCACCTGGATGTGCTCGTATTCCGCCGAAGCCACCATGCCCCACCAGGGCAGCTCGCGGTCCAGCGCCAGGCTCATCTTCCATACGCTGGGCAGGCGGAAGTCGGGCGAGATCGCGTCGATCGAGCCCGCGCCGCCGGTGCCGGTGGGAATGTTCTGCGCGAACGGATTCGGGCTGAACGGCGCGTTGGCCGGGTTGTACGACGTGTAGTTGCGCAGGGTGATGCCGTTGTTCTGGAACGGGTTGGTCAACCACACCGTGGGCGGGTCGGTCTGGAACAGGCCAGCGCCGCCGCGCAGCTGGGTCTTGTAGGCGCTGTCGAAGCTGTAGTTGAACGACAGGCGCGGCTCCACGATGCGGTTGGCGGAGCCGACGGTGGAATTGTTCGCCACGCCGAAGGCCTGCGCAAAGCCGGCGTTGTACGGCGGCTTGGCGCTGGAGTGCGGTATGTCGAGGCGCACGCCGTACTGCACGGACAGCGCGTCGTTGAACTGCCAGCTGTCCTGCAGGAACGGGCTGGTCTGGGTATACGTCCACTTGCCGACGATGTCGTTGAGCGTGTAGCCCGGCGCGGGGTGGTAGAGCGAGTAAGCGTCGTAGTTGCCGGCCTGGAAGTTGGGAATGCCCCAGAACGTGTAGACGCCGAACTCGGACTGGCCGAACAGGTTGTAGATGCGGTTGCGCTGGAAATCGACGCCGGCCTTGATGGTGTGGTCACCCAGGTACCAGGTGCCGGCGAAGAAGAAGCTGAGCTTCTTGGTATCGATCTTGTTGTAGTGGCGATACTGCTCTTCGCCCAGGTACACCGATGGACCGGTGCCGGTGGGCGATATGAATACCTTCACCGAGGGCTGCTGGTACGGCGCGGTGGTGATCTGGCTGTACTTCTGCAGGCCGACCTTGGCCTCGGTGGAGAAGCTGTCGCTCCAGTCGTCGTACAGGTGCAGCACGTAGTTGTCGGTGGTGATGGCCTTGGTATAGGTGTAGCTGCTCAGGCCCACGCTGTTCGAGCTGTTGCCGCCCACGGCCGGCAGCAGCTCCTTGGTGCGCTGGTAGGTGAAGCTGGCGCGGTGGTTGTTGGAGATGTTCCAGTCGATCTTGCCGAGGTACCGCTTGTCGTCGTAGGCCAGTCCGGTGGCGCCGCCGAAGGTGCCCGGGGTGAGGCCGAGTTTGGTGGCGGCGTCGATCACCTGCTGCAGGTCGCCCGGCGACACCTTGTTGCTGGTGGATGGGCCGTTGCCCAGCGTGCTGTCCAGACCGTTGGCGGAATCGGCGCCGATGCCGGTGGTCTTTTCGTGCTCGGCCGCCAGGAAGAAGAACAGTTTGTCCTTGACGATGGGGCCACCCACGGTGAAGCCGTAGGTGTCGTCCTTCTGGTAGCCCTTGTAGTGGTAGCCCGGATTGTTGCTGGGCAGCCAGCCGGCGTCGCCGACCAGGTCGTTGGCGTTGCGGTAGACGTAGTACACCGAGCCGTGGAACTGGTTGGTGCCGGACTTGGTCACCGCGTTGACGTCTGCGCCGACCACGTCGGAGGTGACGTCGTAGTTCGCCGTGGAGATGTTGTATTCCGCGATGGTGTCCGGCGAGATCGGCGACTTCTGGTAGGGCAGGCCGTTGGCGTTCAGGCCGAACGGATCGCCCTGCGTCACGCCGTCCACCGCAATATTGTTGTAGCGGTTGTTCATGCCGGCAGCGGAAATGGCGCCGGAACCCTGATCGGTCACGTTGATGCGCGGGTCGAGCCGCACCACGTCGTCGATCGAACGGTTGCCCTGCGGCGTGGCCTGCAGCTGGCGCTGCGAGATGGTGGTGGACAGGCCCTTGTTGTCGGAGGTGAAGGTCTGCGCCAGCGTGGAGGCGTTCACCGTCACCGAGCTCAGCGTCAGGGCCGCCGCGGCGCCCTCGCCCATGCGGAGATTGATCGAGGAAGGCTGGCCCAGCTGTAGGTAGACGTTGTCCTGTTCCACGCCGCTGAGGCCGGGCTTGGTCGCCACGATGGTGAACGGGCCACCCGCGCGCAGCCCCTGCGCCACGTAGCGTCCGTCGGCATCCGTGGTCACTGTCTTGGTGGTGCCGGAGGGCACGTGCACGATGTTGACGGTGGCGCCGGCCACCGGCTTGCCGTTGGCGTCCACCACGCGGCCGACCGCGCCGGACGTGGTGATGTTCTGGGCGATGGCGGGAGACATCGCCAGCAACGCGGCAATGGCGAACGGGAGCGAACGGACGCGGTTCGTGACAGTCATGGGATTCCTTTGGTTTGGCAACGTGGTTCTGCCAGCCCAAAACGACGGCGCTTCCCGGATGGGAAGCGATCGTGGAAGACGGACTGGCCGACGCGCCCCCCGGCACGTCGGCCACCATTCTAGGCAGCGCCGTGTGACAAAGTGTGTACGGCGTGCGACGGTCGTCGCAAAGATCAGAACGCCATGTCGAACGCCACCTCGCCACCGACGCCCACCTGGTAGGCGGAGACCCGGCGTTCGAAGAAGTTGGTCACTTCCTGCACGTCCTGCAGGTCCATGAAGTCGAACGGGTTCCTGGCGCCGTACTTCTTCGGCAGGTCGAGCTGGGCCAGGCGCTGGTCGGCGCAGTACTCCAGGTACTGGCGCATGTCCTTCACCGACAGGCCGGCCACGCCGCCGGACAGTACGTCCTCCGCGAACTGCGTTTCGCAGGCGATGGCGTCTTCCAGCATGTCCTCGATCTGCGAGCGCATGGCGTCGTCGAACAGGTCCGGTTCCTCTGCGCGTACCGTGCGCACCACCTCGAAGGCGAAGGCCATGTGTCCGGACTCGTCGCGGAACACCCAGTTGGTACCCGACGCCAGGCCGTGCAGCAGGCCGCGCGAACGCAGGAAGTACACGTAGGCGAAGGCGGCAAAGAAGAACAGACCCTCGATGCAGGCGGCGAAGCAGATCAGGTTGAGCAGGAACTGCCGCCGCTGCCCGCGCGTTTCCAGCCGGCGCAGGTCCTGGATCGAGTCGATCCACTTGAAGCAGAACGCGCCCTTCTGGCGGATCGACGGAATGTTCTCGATCGCCGCGAAGGTCTTGGCACGTTCGCCCGGATCGGGAATATAGGTGTCCAGCAGGGTCAGGTAGAACTGCACGTGCAGCGCTTCCTCGTACAGCTGGCGCGAAAGGTACATGCGCGCTTCCGGCGCGTTGATGTGCTGGTAGAGGTTGAGCACCAGGTTGTTCGACACGATGGTGTCGCCGGTGGCGAAGAACGCGATCAGCCGGTGGATCAGGTGGCGGTCGGCTGCCGACATCTTGGTGTTGAGGTCGGTGGTGTCCAGTGAAAAGTCGACCTCGTCCACTGTCCAGGTGTTCTTGATGGCGTTCTTGTACATCTCGTAGAACGCCGGGTAGCGCATCGGACGGAGGGTGAGTTCGAAGCCGGGATCGAGAATGTGCCGGAGGCGGTCGGGTTGGGTGGGCATGGGAGATTCCTTGAATTTTGTTCGTCATCCCAGCGAAAGCTGGGATCCAGTGGCTTTGGCCTACGCCGTGGCAAGGCAAAAGCCTGAGGTGCTGGATTCCAGCTTTCGCTGGAATGACGGGGGCTTCGTTGATACGTTTGGGCTTGGCCAGATGAACTGAATGGATTCATCGCATGCAAGAGCGCCAGCCTTGTGTCTACCTTCTTGCCAGCCGCCGCAATGGCGTGTTGTACGCCGGTGTCACTTCCAATTTGCCGGCGCGTATCTGGCAACACCGCAACGATGTGGTTGAAGGTTTTACGCAGCGGCATCATGTGCACTCCCTCGTCTGGTTCGAGCTGCACGAAACCATGGATTCGGCGATCAGCCGCGAGAAGGCGCTGAAAGCATGGAAGCGGGCCTGGAAGATCGAACTCATCGAGAAATCCAATCCGTATTGGCGGGATCTTTACGTGGAGATTTGCCAATGAGCCGGCAATCCCTCGCCACCACCCCAGTCCTCACCATCATTCCAACCCCACCGTCATTCCAGCGAAAGCTGGAATCCAGTGCCTTTACGCATCAAGAGCCAAAGACACTGGGTCCCAGCTTTTGCTGGGACGACGGTGGGGTGCTACTGGCAAGCCTCGCAGTATTCCGGGTTCTCCAGTGAGCAGAACACTGCGGCGGTGGCCGTCTCCTGATCAGGCGCGGCGGTCTTCGCTGCCGCCACCGTCGCCTTGGCGATCTTCGTCGCCGGCCGCGAGCGCAGGTAGTAGGTGGTCTTGATGCCCGCCTTCCATGCGTACATGTACATCGACGACAGCTGGCCGATGTTCGGGTTTTCCATGAACAGGTTCAGCGACTGGCTCTGGTCGATGTAGGCACCACGTGCCGCGGCCAGGTCGATCAGCGCCTTCTGCGGCAGCTCCCACACCGTGCGATAGATCATCCGCAGGCGCTCGGGAATGGCCGCGATGGCCTGGATCGAACCTTCGGCCAGCTTGATTTGGTCGCGTATCTCGGCCGTCCACAGCCCGAGCGTCTTGAGTTCCTCGACCAGGTAGCGGTTGACCACCAGGAAGTCGCCCGACAGCGTCTCGCGCTTGAACAGGTTGCTTACCTGCGGCTCGATGCACTCGTAGCAGCCGGCGATCGAGGCGATGGTCGCGGTGGGCGCGATGGCGACCAGCAGCGAGTTGCGCAAGCCCTTGGCCTTGATCGATTCGCGCAGCGCACCCCAGCGCGCCGGTTCGTGCGGCGTGGCACTGGCCCAGTGGTCGAACTGCAGCTCGCCGTTGGCGGCGCGGCTTTCGGCGAAGCCCGGATGCGCGCCGTGCTCCATCGCCAGCTCGTTCGACTGCGACAGTGCGTGGAAGTAGATCTCCTCGGCGATGCGCGTGGAGAGCGCCAGCGCCTCGGCCGAGTCGAACGGCAGGCGCAGCTTGAAGAACACGTCCTGCAGACCCATCACGCCCAGGCCGACCGGACGCCACTTGGCGTTGGCGACCTGGGCGGTGGCGATGGGATAGAAGTTGAGGTCGATCACGCGGTCGAGCTGGCGCACCGCGGTGCGCACGGTGGCGGCCAGCTTGTCGAAGTCGAACGCGCCGTCCACCACATGGCGCGACAGGTTGATCGAGCCCAGGTTGCATACCGCCGTCTCGCCGGCGTGGGTGACTTCCAGGATCTCGGTGCACAGGTTCGACAGGTGGATGACGTTCTCCGCCTTTGCCGTCTGGTTGCTGGTGGCGTTGCTGCGATCCTTGAAGGTCATCCAGCCGTTGCCGGTCTGCGCCAGGGTACGCAGCATGCGCGCGTAGAGTTCGCGTGCCTTCACCTTCTTCACCGCCAGACCCTCAGCCTCGGCGGCGCGGTAGGCCGTTTCGAACGCCTCGCCCCAGCGGTCGACGAAGTGCGGTACCACCTTGGGATCGAACAGCGACCACTCGCCGTCAGCCTCGACCCGGCGCATGAACTCGTCGGGGATCCAGTTGGCCAGGTTGAGGTTGTGCGTGCGGCGCGCCTCGTCGCCGGTGTTGTCGCGCAGCTCGAGGAACTCCTCGATGTCGGCGTGCCACGGCTCTAGGTACACGCAGGCCGCGCCCTTGCGCTTGCCGCCCTGGTTCACCGCGGCAACCGAGGCATCAAGGGTCTTCAGCCATGGCACCAGGCCGTTGGAGTGGCCGTTGGTACCGCGGATCAGCGAGCCGCGCGAGCGCACCCGCGAGTAGGCCAGGCCGATGCCGCCGGCGAACTTCGACAGCTTCGCCACGTCGGCGTACTTGTCGTAGATCGATTCCAGCGAGTCGGTGGGCGAGTCGAGCAGGAAGCACGATGAC
>JAJZGE010000088.1 GCA_021798675.1 Pseudomonadota bacterium
GCCGCGGCCAGCAGTGTCGCTGCGGCGAGTTCCAGCGACGACGGCGGCGACGACCAGAACGATGCCGACTGGCCGCAACAAGGCCCCTCGCCCGAACAGGTGCTGTACGCCCAGCCGCAAATGCTGCGGGACGAGCTGGCCAAGCTTGGCCCGCGCGTCCCCGGCAAGCCCAACCTCTATCTGGTGGCCTTTGCCGGCGACGGCAGCCAGGACGTGTTCCGCAACGAAGCGGAATACGCCGCCACGATGTTCCGCAAGCGCTTCGGCGCCAGCACCCACACCCTGGTGCTGGAGAACAATCCCGCGTCGCTTTCCTCGTACCCGATCGCCGGCTGGAACAACCTCGAAGCGGCGCTGGACGGGCTTTCCAGGGTGATGCATCCGGACGACATCCTGATGCTCTACCTCACCACGCACGGCAGCGACGATCACGAGCTGCTGGTGGACATGGATCCGCTGCCGCTGGACCAGATCGGCGCGCAGGACCTTGCCGACATCCTCAAGGAGCATGCATTCAAGTGGAAGGTGGTGGTGGTCAACGCCTGCTACTCCGGCGGCTTCATCCCGCCGCTGGCCACCAAGGGCACGCTGGTACTCACTTCCGCGCGCACCGACCGCAGTTCGTTCGGCTGCGGCACCGAATCGGATCTCACCTATTTCGGCCACGCTTTCCTGGTCGATGCACTGAACCACACCGACAACTTCATCAATGCCTTCGACCAGGCCAGAACCGAGATCGCGCAGTGGGAGCAGCACGACAAGCTCACGCCATCGCGGCCGCAAAGCTACGTGGGCGACGGCATCGAAGACGAGCTGGCGGCCTGGCGCAAGGGCATCGCACCCGGCCCCTCCGTGCGCTTCATGCCCGCGCCCGCGGCGTCCGCCCCCGCCACGGCGGGTCTCTGAAACCGTGTGTCAACGCGTGGCGTGACGCCGCGCCAGCACGGCTACTGCATCGGCCAACGACAACCCCCGCGCACGCAGCAACACGGCAAGGTGGAACAGGAGATCCGCCGCTTCGCCCAGCAACTCCTCCTCGCCCTGAGCCACGGCGGCGAGCGCGGTCTCCACGCCCTCCTCGCCCACTTTCTGCGCGATGCGGCGGATACCACCCTCGAACAACGCGGTGGTGTAGCTGCCTTGCGGGCGCCCGGCATCGCGCTGCGCCACGAGCGCATCGAGCTCGGCGAGGAAGCCCAGCGGCAGACCCGCCTCATCGCCGAAGCAACTGGACGTTCCGTTGTGGCAGGTCGGGCCATGCGGCTCGGCCTGCACCAGCAGGGTGTCGGCATCGCAATCGACGCGGATGGACTTCAGCGCCAGCACATGCCCGGAGCGCTCGCCCTTGGTCCAGAGGCGCTGCTTGCTGCGGCTCCAGAAGGTGACGCGGCCGCTGCGCCGGGTTTCCGCCAGGGCCTCCGCATTCATGTAGCCGAGCATCAGCACCTCGCCGCTCAGCCAGTGCTGCACGATGACAGGCAGCAAGCCGTCGCCTTTCGGCCAGTCGAGTCGGGAAAGATCGGTGTTGGAATCAGCCATCGGAATACCTGCTGCCGGCATGCGTCACGCGTGCGATGAAAGGGGGTTCTGCCGTCATTCCAGCGACTGGATGCGCCGTCCCTGTACCGAAGACACTGGATGACCCGACACTCGCCTACTGGAAACCCGGCTTTCGCCGGAACGACAAGCTAGGGAATACGTACCGCGATACCCTGCGCCTGCAAGTACTGCTTGAGCGCGGGAATCGCGATCGCGCCGGAGTGGAACACGCTCGCGGCCAACGCGCCGTCCACGTCGGCGTCGACGAAGGCAGCGCGGAAATGTTCGATGGCCCCGGCACCGCCCGAGGCGATCAGCGGCACATGGCACAGCGCACGCACCGCGCCGAGTTGTTCGAGGTCGTAGCCCTGCCGTACGCCGTCGCTGCCCATGCAATTGAGCACGATCTCGCCCGCACCCAGACACTGCGCCTCGGCCACCCAATCCAGCGTGCGGCGCGCCAGGGCGCGCGTCTTCGACGGGTCGCCGCTGTACTGGCGCACGCGCCACTCGCCGTCGGCATCGCACAGCGAGTCGATGCCCACCACCACGCATTGCACGCCGAAGGCCGCGGCGAGTTCGGCAATCAGCTCCGGTCGCTCCAGCGCAGGCGAGTTCACCGACACCTTGTCCGCACCCGCATGCAGCACGGTGCGCGCGTCGTGCACCGAACGGATGCCGCCGGCCACGCAGAACGGAATGTCGATGACACGGGCCACTTTCTCCACCCAGCCACGGTCCACGCTGCGCCCCTCCGGGCTGGCGGTGATGTCGTAGAACACCAGCTCGTCGGCGCCTTCGTCGCGGTAGCGCAACGCGAGATCCACGATGTCGCCCATCACCACGTGGTCGCGGAAGCGTACGCCCTTGACCACCAGGCCGTCGCGCACGTCGAGGCAGGGAATGATGCGCCGGCTCAGCATGCCAAGGCCTCCGCCACCGTGAAGCGGCCCTCCAGCAACGCGCGCCCGAGGATCACGCCGCGCGCGCCCGCTTCGCGTGCCGCGCGAATGTCGTCAAGCGAACGCACGCCGCCGGAGGCCTGCACCGCCAGTTGCGGCACGGCATCGGCGAGATGGCGATACAGGTCGAGATTGAAGCCGGCCAGCATGCCATCGCGTTCAATATCGGTGCAGAGCAGATGGCGTGCGCCCCGCGCCGCGTACCACGGCGCCAGCTCGTCCAGCGTGCGTGTTTCCGTTTCGATCCAGCCTGCGCTGGGCAGAGTCCAACGCCCCTCGATGCGGCGCGTGTCGAGCGCCAGGGTGACCCGTTCGCTGCCATGCCCGTCCAGCCAGCCGGCCACGCGCTCGGGATCGCGGATCGCCACGCTGCCCACCACCACGCGCGACACGCCGGCGTCGAACAGGCGCCGCAGGTCGGCCTCCTCGCGTACGCCGCCACCGGCCTGCACCTGCAGGCCGTCGCGAGCGATGGCCTCGATCACCGCGAGATTGCCGAGGCTGCCCGAGCGCGCACCGTCCAGGTCGACCAGGTGCAGCCAGCGTGCGCCGTCGTTGGCGTAGCGCCGCGCCACCGCACGCGGATCGTCGGCATAGGTGGTCTGCTGCGCATAGTCGCCCTGCTTCAGGCGCACCACGCGGCCGCCGCGCAGGTCGATAGCGGGAATGACGTCGAAACTCATCGTTCGAGAAAATTCCGGAGGAGCTTCGCGCCGACGGCGGCGGAACGCTCGGGGTGGAACTGCATGCCGTGGAAATTGCCGCGCGCCACCACGGCGGAAAACGGTTCGCCGTAGTCGGCGGAAGCCAGCGTCCACTCGTTCAACGGCACCGCATAGCTGTGCACGAAGTACGCCTGCTCGCCCGCACTCAAGCCATGCAGCAAGGGATGTTCACGCTGCACCGACAAGCCGTTCCAGCCCATGTGCGGCACGCGCAGGCCGGGTCGCTCCGCGAAGCGGCGCACCGTAGCCGGGATCAGGCCGAGGCATGCGGTATCGCCCTCCTCGGAATGCGCGCACAGCAGTTGCATGCCGAGGCAGACGCCGAGCACCGGCTGGGTCAGCGAACGCATCAGCTCGACCAGGCCGAGCTCGCGCAGCCGCGCCATGCCCGGGCCGGCTGCGCCTACGCCGGGCAGGATCACCTTGTCGGCCGCGCGGATCGTCGCCGCATCGGCCGTGAGCGCCGCATCCACGCCGAGGCGTTGCAGCGCATAGCGCACCGAGCCGATGTTGGTGCCGCCGGCATCGACCAGCACCACGGCCATTACAGCGCCCCCTTGGTGCTGGGCAGCTCGTCGCCCTCGCGGCGGATCGCCTGGCGCAACGTGCGCGCCACCGCCTTGAAACAGGCTTCCACCATGTGGTGCGCATTCTCGCCGCGCACCGCGAGGTGCAGGTTGGCGCCCAGCGTCTCGCACAGCGAGCGGAAGAAGTGCGGCACCATCTCCACCGCCAGCTCGCCCACGCGATCGCGCGGGAAGCCCCCTTCGAACACGAAATACGGTCGCCCGGAAAGATCCAGCCGCGCCTCCGCCGCGCTCTCGTCCATCGGCAGGCAGAATCCGTAGCGGCCGATGCCGCGCTTGTCGCCCAACGCCTGCTTCAATGCCTGCCCCAGCGCCAGCGCGCAGTCCTCGATGGTGTGGTGCTCGTCGATGTGGATGTCGCCGTCGCAGGCCAGTTCCAGCGCGAAACCGCCGTGCTTGCCGATCTGCTCCAGCATATGGTCGAAGAAGCCGAGGCCGGTGTGCACCCTGGGCTCGGCGACCTGGTCGAGATCGACGCGCACCCTGATGCGGGTTTCCCGGGTGTTGCGCACCACCGAAGCGACGCGCGGCGCATCCAGTACCTGATGCGCCAGCTCTCCCCAGGCCATGCCTTGCGCCCCCACGCGGAAGCCGCGCACGCCGATGTTCGCGGCGAACTGCAGGTCGGTCTCGCGGTCGCCCACCATCGCCGAGGCGGATCGGCTCCAACTGTCGTCGGCGAGCCAGCCGCGCATCAGGCCGACGCCAGGCTTGCGCGTATCCAGCCCCTCGTGCGGAAAGCTGCGATCGATCAGTACCTCGTGGAAACGGATGCCCTGCGAGGAAAGGATGCGCATCAGCAGCTCGTGCGGGCCGGTGAAATGCATCTCGGGGAAGCTGTCCGTGCCCAGCCCGTCCTGGTTCGTCACCATCACCAGTTCGAAACCCGCGGCGACGAAGCGCTGCAGCGCGGCGATCACGCCGGGCAACAGGGCCAGCTTCTCGTAGCTGTCGATCTGCTCGTCGTCCGGCTCCTCGATCAGGCAGCCGTCGCGATCGACGAACAGGATCTTGCGCTTGTTCATGCCGATCCCCCGGCAAAACCCCGGCCATCCATGGCCGGACTCTTCAGGAAGGCCGCTCCGTTGGCCACACCCTCACTGGACGCCAGCACGGCCAGCACCTGCGCATTGTCCGCCGGAGTGCCGAGGGTGATGCGCAACGCGTCGCCGAGCCCCGGATAGCGGCGCACGTCGCGCACCACGATGCCCGCCTCGGACAGGCAGCGATACGCGGCATCGGCATCGTCGAAGCGCACGGTGAGGAAATTCGCCTGCGAGGGCAGCACGCCACGCACGCCCGGCAGGCGGGCCAGCGCCGCACGCATGCGCGCACGCTCGCCGCGCACCACGTCGATGTGGGCGCGCGCGTTCGCCTGCCCCCAGCCCGACAGCGCGAGCAGGGCCGCATCGACGCAGGGCAGCGGCAGCGGGTACGGCGGCATGATCCGGCGCAGCAAGCCGATCACCTCCGGATGGGCGAGCAGGCAGCCGATGCGCGCGCCCGCCAGCGCCCAGGCCTTGGACAACGTACGCAGCACCGCAAGGTTGTCGAACGTATCGAGCAGGTCGGCCACGCTGCCTTCGTCGGCGAACTCCACGTAGGCCTCGTCCACCACCAGCAGGGCGCGGCGATCCAGCGCCCGCGCCAGCCGCTCGATGTCGGCGCGCGGCACCACGCTGCCTGCCGGATTGTTCGGCGTGCAGACGAATACCAGCTTTACCGCATCGGTGACCGAAGCCAGCACCGCATCCACGTCCAGCGTGAAGTCGCGACGCAGCGGCACCTCGAACACACCGGCGTCCTGGATGCGCGCGCTTACCGCATACATGCCGAAGGTGGGCGGCTGGATCAGGATGGCATCCCGTCCGGCACGGCAGAATGCACGCACCAGCAGGTCGATCGCCTCGTCGCTGCCGCGGCCCACCAGCAGCTGTTCGCGCCGCATGCCGTACAGGCGCGCAAGCACGTCGACCAGCGCCGGCGGCTGCGGTTGCGGATAACGGTTGCAGCCCGTGCCGTTGTCGCCGGTGGGCGCCCACGCCGATTCGTTGGCGTTGAGCAGGAGTTGCCCACCGCTGGCTTCCATGCGTGCCGAGGAATACGGTTGCAGGGCGCGGATTTCCGCCCGCGCCAGATCGAGCACGCTCATGTCGCTGACTCCAGTTCGGCCAGCCGCAACGTCACCGCGCGGCGATGCGCTTCCAGTTGTTCGGCAGCCGCCAGCGTGGCGGTGCACGGGCCGATGGCGCGCAAGCCGTCGGCACTGAGTTCCTGCACGGTGATCTGCTTCTGGTAGCTGGCCACCGACACGCCGCTGTAGCTGCGCGCATGGCCGTAGGTGGGCAGCACATGGTTGCTGCCGCTGCAGTAGTCGCCCACCGATTCGGGCGTCCACGCGCCGAGGAACACCGAACCCGCACTCTCGACATGCGCCAGCAAGTCGCGTGGCGTGGCCACCTGCAGGATCAAGTGTTCGGGCGCGTAGCGGTTGCTCACTTCCACCGCTTGGGCGAGCGACGACACCGAGATCAACCGGCTCTGCGCCAGCGCCTGCCGGGCGATTCCCGCGCGCGGTAGTTCGGTGCATTGCCGTTCGACTTCCATTTCGACGCGATCCAGCAACGCGGCGGATTCGCTGACCAGGATCACCTGCGAATCCGGCCCGTGTTCGGCCTGCGACAGCAGGTCGGCGGCGACGAAGGTTGGGTTGGCTTCCGCATCGGCGATCACCAGCACCTCGGACGGCCCGGCCGGCATGTCGATCGCGGCACCGTCCGGCTCGGACGACACCTGCAGCTTGGCCTCGGTGACCCACGCATTGCCGGGACCGAACAGCTTGTCGCACTTCGGTACGGAGTCCGTGCCGTAGGCCATCGCGGCGATGGCTTGCGCGCCGCCCAGCTTGAACACCTTGTGCACGCCGGTGAGGCGCGCGGCGTACAGCACCGCCGCGTCGCAGCGACCATCGGCCCGCGCCGGCGAGCACAGCACCACTTCGCGGCAGCCGGCGATCCGCGCCGGTACGCCCAGCATCAGCGCGGTGGAAGGCAGCGGCGCACTGCCCGCCGGCACGTACAGGCCCACGCGCCGGATCGGACGCAGCATGCGCTCCACCCGCACGCCGGGCGCGGTATCCACGCCGACGGCCTGCGGTGCGGCGGCGCGATGGAAGGCTTCGATACGGCCAGCGGCTTCGCGGATCGCCGCCTTGAGTTCAGGGGCGAGTGATGCCTCGGCCGCGGCAAACTCCGCTTCGGCGACCTCGATGCCAGTCAGCGCGCAGCG